>MHFD01000027.1:238-544 GCA_001804045.1 Omnitrophica bacterium RBG_13_46_9 | reverse complement strand
ACCGTGCCGAAAATGCCGACCAAAGCCATTACAAAAGAGCACGCAACGCTTACAATAACTGTCTGGAAGAGTGTGTTGTCCGCGGAATCATAGTCTTTTTTGCCTATAAAGTGCGCTATCAAAGCTGTCGTGCCCGCAGAGATACCTATCGCAGCCATCATTATTACTGCGATAATAACCCCTGCGATGGATAAAGCCGCTACCGCTATGTGACCTAATCTACCTACAAAGAAAAGATCTACCAGACTAAACAAATCCTGCAATAGAGCTCCCGCCATCATAGGTATGGCCAGCTTCCAGATAGAA
>MHFD01000027.1:0-227 GCA_001804045.1 Omnitrophica bacterium RBG_13_46_9 | reverse complement strand
TCCCTGGGTTATATTGTTATTGATTTTGCGCGCCCTTTTATCGGTCATATTTTGATCCCATCAATTTCAAAAGCGTCATGCCTGAAGGCAACATACCTGAAGATTATATCTCTAAACGCAACCGGGCTCAACACCTATTCTTGCCGGTGTCAAGCCAAAATAGAAATGTCCTATAGTTACCAAAGTAGAAATGTCCTATTTTGTTAGTAGTAGCCCTTTCTCTTTTG
>MHFD01000026.1:13838-14130 GCA_001804045.1 Omnitrophica bacterium RBG_13_46_9 | reverse complement strand
TTCCGTCTGCGCCGGCGCGCAGCGCCCTAGTCACATTCCTTTTATTGATCCCGCCGATCGCAAAGACCGGCACAGGCACGATTTTTTTTACCTGTCCGATAATCTTCGCGCCCCTCTTCTTAAGATGCCGTTTTAAGGGGGTGGCGAAAACGGGTCCCACGCTTATATAATCAGGTCTCTCGCTTTTTGCCTTCCTAGCCTCCCGGATCGAATGCACGGTCCTTCCGATGATGCTACCGCGTTTCAGCATATCCCGCGCTGTCGATACGGACATATCGCCATTTCCCAGATG
>MHFD01000026.1:13698-13774 GCA_001804045.1 Omnitrophica bacterium RBG_13_46_9 | reverse complement strand
TCGATATCCGCAAAGTACCGGATCTGCTTTGCCGTACGGACAAGCTTATATGATGGTAGGTTTTTGCCTCTCAGCT
>MHFD01000026.1:10331-13684 GCA_001804045.1 Omnitrophica bacterium RBG_13_46_9 | reverse complement strand
CCGGCTTTGAATAAAAATTTCGCCGCCTTTTGCGGAGGGAGAGGCCCATCCGCATCTATTATGCAGTAGAGTCTCCAATTCAACCCGCGATCCTTTTTCCAATGCATATACGCAAAACCGTATTTTCTTAAAGCGCTCCGAAATTGTTTTGCTGAAAAGTTTTGTGATCTCCTCAAGTACCCTAAGCGATTCCTTGGAACGCTGGATATTGGCCTCGAGAACGTCCCTTAGGTCCTTCCTTCTGCTTTCCCGATAAGTGGTTCTCTTGCCTACGTCCTTTCCGACGGCTCTGGATCTCAGAAGAATCAGATTTCCTTCGCGGCCGACCTTGCCGCCGGAGGAACCTTTTCGGGATGATAGAAAATAGGCCCTGTATATATCTTTTGTCAACCCACCGATCTTTTGCCTTTGCGCTTTAAATGAACCCGAGAGTCTCTTATTGTTTAATATGAATCGCACTATATCCTCGCACACCCTAAGCCCCTCCTGGGATCTGTTAAGGTTCGCGTCTACAAGTCTTAGCAGGTTGTCCATATTACGCGTAAGTTAAACACTCTAGAAAACTTTTTTAATATGCTCGATAATGCGCGTTGTGGAGTAACCCTTAACGAACGGTATGCAAAATACCCTTCCTCCTCTTTTTTCTACGAAATCCCGGCCTACTATATCGGATTTTTGCCAGTCTCCGCCTTTGGCGAGGATGTCAGGGGCGATTGCTTTTATGACTTTCTCCGGCGTAGCTTCGTTAAAAAAAATCACGTAGTCGACGCATTCCAGCGCTGCTAGGATCGCAGACCTGTCTCTTTCGCGAGTCAGCGGCCGCAGGGGGCCTTTTATCTTTTTTACAGAACGGTCGCTGTTTATGCCCACTATAAGGATGCCGCCCAGGCCTTTGCATTTTTGGAGATATTTTATGTGTCCGTAATGAAGCAGGTCGAAGCAGCCATTTGTAAAGATAATCTTTTTATTCTTTTTTCTCGATACCGCTACGATCTTCGTAATTCCCGCAAGTGTCTTTATCTTACCCATTGCCTATTTTTTATCTTGAAATACCTTCTTCGATCAATTCGCACAGGATATGTATTATTAATATGTGCGCCTCCTGTATGCGGGCCGTATTATGGGATCTTACCACTATTGAGAGGTCAGCTATGCTATCAACCCTGCCTCCGTCTTTACCCGTCAGCGCCAAAGTCTCCAATCCCATGCCTTTCGCTGCGGTCAAAGCCTCGATGACATTATTCGCCATTCCGCTTGTCGATATGCCTATAGCTATGTCACCTTCTTTAGCAAGCGCCTCGAGCTGGCGCCTGAAGATTATATCGTAACTATAGTCATTGGAAAGCGCTGTCAGGGACGAGGTATTTGTCGTCAGGGAAAGCGCCGGTATCGCCTTCCTTTCTTTTTTAAAACGGCCGATGAGTTCGGCCACCATATGCTGGCTGTCTGCGGCGCTTCCGCCGTTTCCAAAGACGATGACCTTGCATCCGTTCTTTATCGCGCGTATTATACGCCTGGCCGCATCCTCGATGGTCTTCAGGACCTCTTTGGACAAGAGCGAGGAATTGACCCCCTCATTTTCTCGGATTATCTTTTTTATCTTATTTTTCATGATTGCCCGGAATGCTCATTTCATTTTTATTAGCCGAAAAATGTCTTTGCTATCTCATAAAGATCCTGATCGACGGTTTTAATCGCCCCTGCTGCGTCCTGGAGGGGCACGTTTACGATATCCTTTCCCTTAAAAGCCACCATCTTTCCGAATTCACCTTTCAATACAAGCTCCACAGCCTTTACGCCGAGTCTTGTGGCAAGAACCCTGTCAAATGCGCTGGGTGTGCCACCTCTCTGGACATGGCCCAACACAGTAACGCGGGTCTCGTAACCAAGCCTTTGCTCGATTTCCCGGCTTATCAGGTTACCTATCCCGCCGAGGACGACATGGTCGAACGCATCCTTATTTTCGGTTTGCAAAACGAGGTCCTGGTCTTTAAGTTTTGCCCCTTCGGCTACCACAATTATGCTGAAGTCCTTCCCCGTTTCGTGTCGCTTCTTTATGGTCGTGCATACCTCATCCAGGGTGATGCTTACTTCCGGTATGAGTATGAAATCCGCGCCACCCGCGATCCCCGCATATATCGCTATCCAGCCCGCGTGCCTTCCCATTATCTCTACCACCATTATCCGGTGGTGACTTTCGGCAGTGGTATGCAGTCTGTCAATCGCTTCGGTGGCGATGTTGACGGCCGTATCGAAACCGAGCGTGAAATCCGTGCACGAAAGGTCGTTGTCTATTGTTTTCGGCACGCCTACGATATTTAACCCCTCATTGCATAATTTAGACGCTACCCCCAGGGTGTCTTCACCGCCTATGGCAATGAGGGCATCTAATTTCAGTGAAGCAAAGTTTTTCTTGACCTTTTCAACATTGCCTCTGTCCTTATAAGGATTGGTCCTGCTTGTTCCCAGGATGGTCCCCCCTTTGGGCAGAATACCCGAGACGGATCTTGAATCCAGTTCAAAGGTTTCATTTTCAATCAGGCCTTTCCAGCCGTTTCTGATACCCACAGCGGACAGATTTTCTTTAATGGCTTTTTTTACAATCGCCCTTATGGCAGGATTCAGACCCGGACAGTCACCGCCCCCAGTCAATACGCCAATTCTTCTTACGTTCATATTATGTCCTCCCGATCTTTCTTTTTGCACTCCGTCACAATAATTACTCAGGGCTTTTTGATTAACATATTTACAGAGCCTGCCGGCAGGCAGCCCTGTCTCAAGGCGGGCAGTAGCCCAGATGCTGATTCACGCGGATATTCCTACAGGAATACGTGCGCGTCCACTGGGAATCGCGGTTCCGCCAAGCAACAGATGAACTTTCTAAAACATACAGATTTTGGGAATGACGTCTTATTCGATCGTCCCCAACGGCATGCGCCTCGATGTGCCTTCCTGCTCTTTACCGACGTTCGGCGCTTCGCCCTTTCCCCTCGAGGATATCTTTATTACGTTGATCCTGATATTTATCGTTTCTTCGACGCCCAGCATTTCCTGCACCCGTGACTTGACTATGCTCTGTATCCTTTCCGTGGTTTCGGGTATGTTCGAGTCAGCGAAAAGCGTGGCGCGGCAGATAATGTTAATACCCTTTTTATTTGCAGTGACGCTTGAGCGCAGCTCTTTGAGTTCCGGGAGATGTCTTACGCTCTTTTTGATAAAGTCCTCTATGGCAGACAATGAAACCGTTACCTGACCCTCCGGATTTTCGAATGCTATCGTTTTCTCCATCTGCGCCCTGCCCAAATTTATGTGCGCCATTATAAGGCCGCTCAAGATAAATATGCCTCCGACTA
>MHFD01000026.1:9908-10146 GCA_001804045.1 Omnitrophica bacterium RBG_13_46_9 | reverse complement strand
CTGGCTATCTTTATTTGCTCTTTTACAATATCTATTCCGGTCATCATTTCCGTGACAGGGTGCTCTACCTGGATCCTGGTGTTCATCTCCATAAAATAAAAATTATTATCCTTATCCAGCAGGAATTCTATAGTGCCGGCGTTGACGTAGCAGATAGATTTGGCGCATCTGACCGCCAGCTCACCCATTCTCTTTCTTAATTTTTTATTTATCATCGGCGAGGGCGACTCCTCTATCA
>MHFD01000026.1:9485-9834 GCA_001804045.1 Omnitrophica bacterium RBG_13_46_9 | reverse complement strand
ATCTGGAATTCGACATGGTGCGGCTCTTCCAGATATTTTTCGATATAAACGCTGGGGCTGCCGAAAGCCGCTTCGGCTTCCCTCTGCGCCGTCAGGAAGGCGCTGACCAGCCTGATATCGTTGTGGCAAACGCGCATCCCCTTTCCCCCTCCGCCCAGAGCGGCCTTTATTATGATAGGGTATTTTATCTTTTTTGCTATCTTGAGCGCCTCTTCCTTTGTGTTGATGACGTTGAGGCTGCCTTGCATTATAGGAAGACCGGACTTTTTTGCCACCTGCTTGGCCGCCACTTTATCTCCCATAAGCCGCATATTTTCCGGCGTAGGGCCGATAAACTTTATTTGGCAGG
>MHFD01000026.1:5332-9477 GCA_001804045.1 Omnitrophica bacterium RBG_13_46_9 | reverse complement strand
ATTTCGGCAAAGTGCGCGTCCTCCGCCAAAAAACCATAACCGGGATGTATGGCTTCCACATCCGTTATCTCAGCGGCGCTTATCACGCTCGGGATATTTAAATAGCTGTCGCTTGCGGCCGCCTTTCCGATGCATATGGCTTCATCGGCTAATCTGACGTGGAGAGAATCGCTGTCGGCTTCCGAAAAAACCGCAACGGTGCCTATCCCCATTTCCTTGCAGGCCCTTATGATCCGCACCGCTATTTCGCCTCGGTTAGCTATCAGTATCTTTGAAAACATGGTTTAAATATTCCTTGATGTTTATGATATCTCGTAACGCCGCTTGGTGCCGTTTTTTTTGCCGTTTCGCATCTTTTCTTTTGCCTTAATCATATTAACGCAATCTTATACCGGCTCTACCAGAAACAGCGCTTGCCCAAACTCGACCGGCTCGCCGTTTTCGACGATTATGTCTACGATCTTACCCGTAACCTCTGATTTTATCTCGTTCATGAGCTTCATGGCCTCTATGATGCAGAGTATGTCGCCGTCGCTTATCGTGCTTCCGATATCGACAAAAGGCTTTGCGTCAGGTGAGGGCGACCTGTAGAAAGTCCCTACCATGGGGGATTTTATCTCAACGATGTTTTTCGCCTGTTTTTCTATCGGCAGCGGGCTTATCTGCTGTTCGGCCGGCGTCAGGACTGCGGGAGATAACTGAACAGACTTTTCCATAACGCCTGCGGGACCCTTTCTAAGATGTATTTTTACCCCCTCTTCCTCAATGCTGATTTCTGCCAGATCGTGCTTCTCCATTAAACGGATAACCTCTTCAATCTTTTTTATGTTCACCGCTAGCCCCTCCTCACGCACGGCCGGCATATTCGCCGGTTCGCGTGTCAATTTTTACCGTATCGTTTGTGCCTATAAATAAGGGAACTTTTATCACAGCGCCCGTCTCTAAAGTAGCCGGTTTTGACCCGCCTTTGGCCGTGTCGCCTTTTATGCCGGGTTCGGTATAAGTGACCTTTAGATCGACAAAAGGAGGAAGTTTTATCTCTACTATATTGCTCTTATGGAAATTTCCAACGATCTCCATGCCATCCTTGAGGAATTTCGCGGTCTCGCCCACCACTTTTTCATCCAGACTAAGCTGCTCATATGTAAGCTGGTCCATAAAATGATATGTCCTATGATCCTTATATAAGTATTGCATCTTTTTCTCTTCCAGATACGCCCTGTGAAAGGAATCCTCCGGCCTAAAGGTCCTTTCGACTATGGCCCCCGTCTGTATGTTTTTCAGTTTAGCCCTGATGAATGCCCCGCCTTTGCCCGGCTTTATGTGCTGGGATTCCATAACGATATGGAGCTCGTTGTTTATTTCTACTGCAAATCCGCTTTTAAATTGACGGGCTGTAATCATCGCGTCAACACCTCCGGGCCGTCATCGCCCATATACACCGTGTCTTCTATTCTTACCCCTCCTACCCCGGGGACGTATATGCCGGGTTCTATCGTGAAGACCATGTTCTTTTTAATGGGGAAGTTACTTTTTGCTGAAAGCCACGGGAGCTCATGTATTTCCAGGCCTATTCCGTGCCCAAGGCCGTGTAATATAAATTTGCCGAATCCAGCCTCCTCGATAATACGGTTTACCCGCCGGACAACGGAATCTATGATCAACCCGGGCTTCATCGACTCAAGGGCTTTATTTTGAGCCTTAGCCACAACCTCGTGCATCATATCAAATCTTTTCTTTGCCGCGCCGGTAAATATTACCCGCGTAAAATCAGAGCAATACTGCGCTATCCGGGCGCCGAAATCCATTAACATAATGTCGTTCGAGCCAAGTTTACGCTTAGATGGGGTGGCATGGGGCCACGACGAGTGTTTACCGGTGGCAACGATCGTGTCGAAGCTGCTTGAGCCGCCCGACATTTTTATCATGATGTCAATTTCCTTGGCGATTTCCGTTTCGCTGACCCCAGGATGTACGAGTTTTTGTATTTTCTGAAAAATTTTCTTTGTAACAGAGGATGACTTTTTTATACTGGATAGTTCATTCCGCGATTTAACGGCCCGCAATTGTTCTATGACCCCTTCCGTAGGTAGCAGCTTCATCTTGTTAAATACATGGGCCAGCTTTTTATGCAGGAAATAAGTTACGTATTGCGATTCAAAGCCCAACTTTCGTATCTTACTTCTTACCAGCGTATCGGCCATAAGCGAAAAAGACGAGGCCATCTTAGTAATGCGCAGCATGTTAGCGCAATCAACCTTCGCTTTGGCCTCATCGTATATCCTGGAGTCCGCCAGGAAGAAATTATCCCCGTTTGCGTTTAAGACAAGAAACGAATCCTTGCCCGAAAAGCCCGTCAGGTAAAGGATATTGGCCTCACCGCTTATGAGCAACGCATCCAGGCCGGATTTTTTCAACAAAAATTTGGCCCTGTCTATCCGTTCGCTGCGCTCGTCTGGTATCATTTGCCTATCAAATTTATGGCAGCCTCAAAACCCAAGATATAGCTCATCAATCCGAATCCGCAAATCTGTCCTTTGGCTACGGGTGCCACAAGAGAGGTGTGCCTGAATTCCTCCCGGGCATATATATTAGAAAGATGAGCTTCGACTACAGGAACCCCGCAGGCGGAGACCGCGTCCCTGATAGCTACGCTGGTATGGGTGTACGCGGCCGGATTAATCAAAATCGCGTCAACTTTTTTACTATTTGCCTTTCCTATGATATCCACGATTTCGCCTTCGTGGTTGGACTGTATCGTTTCAATGTCCACCTTTCGCTTTTTTGCCATCTTTTTTAACTCTTTATTGATCTCGCTTATTGTGATGTCGCCATATATATTGACTTCTCTGGTTCCCAGCAAATTAAGATTTGGGCCATGTATCACGAGTATCTTAGGCATCTTTCCCTCCCCATTTATCCAAATCGGCCCTTCAGAAAAATCGTTCGGGGCCCATGATCGCACAGATTTATGAAGGATCACGCAGTGTTAAAATCGTCAAAAAAAGTTTTTGTGAAAACCCGAATCCTTGCGTCCCGCCCACAGGTCAGGCCGGTACCGGTTTCGCGACAGTCTTCTCGAAAAGCGGAATGCGGACATCCGATGTGGGTTTCTTGCTATTCCGGCTTTTCCGCCTCTTCTATCAACATCACCGGGATGCCGTCTCTAATCGGATACCTGCGGCCGCACGCTGTGCATACTATCTTATCGGCTTCCAATCTTACATCCGCTTTGCATGCCGGGCAAGCCAGAATATCCAGAAGCTTCTTATCTATCATATGCCAACCTTCCCCCCGCACTCAAATGCCGAAACCGTTAAGTACGGATATGTCGCCCCGCGCTATTTTGAATTGCGAAGCAAAAACATAAATTAAGCCACCTAAAAGGCTTACAACAAGCAGCACGCCCAATAACAGTATGCTTAACGAAAAAGCCATGTCGTTCCCGATCGCGGAGCCAAAAAGCGCTACCATTGCGTTTTCACGAAGCCCCAACCCCCCGAGCGAAGGCAGCATGCTTACGGCGCTTACGATAGGCATGACAAGAAAAATTGTTTTTAGAAAAAGCTCTGCCCCCAGAGACATCGCCAGCACGTATACAGTGAGAAAATAGATGAATTGCGCTATGATCGAGATGCCCAATGTCATAAGGATAAGGGGTTTTTTGTTTCTATATTCATGCACCGCCCTGTAGGTTTTCGATAGTCTTTCGCCTAGGTTCCATAGCTTAAATCCAGAGAAGGCCTTAAGTATAAAATTCGCGACATTCCTGTTTATTATGACAGCAAATACAAGCAAACTGATAAAGGCATAAAAAAGGACGACTTTCTTCAGTATTATATCAATGCTATGCCAGGAAAAAAGAAGCGCAACCATCGCTATGACTAAGAAAGAGAATAGACCTATAAACCTATCCATAAATACGGCTATGAATGATTTCCCCGCTTCTTTTGTCTGGTTATATGCATAATAGGCCTTTACTACGTCGCCACCGACAGCTGAGGGTAGAAAATTGTTGAAGAAATAACCTATGAATGAAAGTTGAAGCACGCGCACGAATGAGATGCGCAATCCCTCGCCCAGAAAAAGGAGCTGCAGCCTGATCGAAGCAACGGCTATGTCGATTATAAACATAATTGTTGCTA
>MHFD01000026.1:4920-5062 GCA_001804045.1 Omnitrophica bacterium RBG_13_46_9 | reverse complement strand
AGTCTAAGTAGTCTAAATTGCATCCTTTTAGAAGAAAAAAATATCCGGAATCGTTCCTTTTAAGATAATTACATAGATTGGGATCGGAGTTATTCTTCGATTTGCGAGGCCGCGATTTTAGGCATATCCGGCAGGTCAAGTT
>MHFD01000026.1:4542-4834 GCA_001804045.1 Omnitrophica bacterium RBG_13_46_9 | reverse complement strand
CCCACCTCTTCGTACTTGTTATAAAAAAGCCCAAAATTCCTCTCCAATTTTATCAATGCCTCCTGCAGTCTTTTGGCGTTTTTTATAATATCAATGTTACGGATTCCCATTATAACAATCTGAAGAAATGCGTAAAAAGTATTAGGGCTTACAGGGACCACTTTATTATTCCGGGCATATTCATATATGCCGCATTGTTGCCCGAGATAATTCTTTTCCGCAATCGTCTCGTAGTATATGGACTCGGAAGGGATAAACATGATGGCGAAATCCGAGGTACCCTTGTGCGGTT
>MHFD01000026.1:965-4527 GCA_001804045.1 Omnitrophica bacterium RBG_13_46_9 | reverse complement strand
TTATGGAATTTATCTCTGTCTTCAGGCCTTCCTCGTAGAGCTTCCAGTTGCGTTTTTTCTCCTCCTCGTCCTGCGCATTAAGATACTTTTCATAAGTTTCCCTGGGGAATTTCGCGTCTATGGGTATGACGATGTCTTTATATTTTATGACCGCGTCGACCCGCTCGCCCCCCTCGATAGAATATTGCTTTTCCCAAATACCCCGCGGCAATACCCTATCCAGCATCTCCTCCAGTATCTCCTCGCCGTAGTTACCCCTTAGCTTAGGTGTCTGCAGGAGATACCTGAGCGAATTTCCAAGCTCCTGCGCCTCCTTCTGTTGCTGCAGCATTTTCTCGAGCGTGGAACCCATGACCTTTATGGTATCGAGTGTCTTTATGGCATGATCCGAGATGATGTTTTTTGACATCTCCACTTCCCTGCGGGCAGTGTCCATCGATTTATGCATGACATCCTGAAAATCTACGAATCTCTCATTAAGGATTGAGCGTATATTTTCCTCCAGACCCCTGACTTTCGAAGTTTTTAATATAGAAAGAAGCAAAAGTCCTATAAGAACCAGCAGCAGTATGACGATCGTCATTTCCATAACCCGACGTCCAATTGCAGTTTTTTTCTTATCTCAGGAATAACATTTTTTGCCGCCTCTTCCCCGTCCCTTATCGCTTCTCTGGCGCGGTGGAACGCGAACTGGTCGAGATTCAGCAATTTCGGCTTTATTATGACATCCGCCTGCATCGACTGATATCTATCCAGCTCGGTGCCAAGAAGCTGGATGGATTGCATGAACATTTGAAAAAGGTTGTCGATTGTGCCCTTCTTGGCGCAGAACCCGATATCTATGGCTATGATTTTTGTAGCCCCGAGATGCTTCGCCATCTTTACGGGTATGCTGTTTAATATCCCGCCATCCACGAGTTTTCTGCCTTCTATCACAACAGGCGGGAAAAAACCGGGCCAGGAACAGCTCGCCTGGATAAGCTTTTGTAAATTTCCCTTTGTGTAAGTAAGTTCTTCGCCCGTTTCTATGTCGGCCGCCGTCACCGCAATCGGTATCCGTGCGTCCGAAAAACCTTTATTGTCCGTGAACTCCTCTACGATATTGGCGAGCTTTTCCCCCTTAAGTATTGACATCCTCGATATTGAAAAGTCAGCCAGTTTATCCCAGGCGAATTTCAGCGCGGCTTTTTCCATTTTGTAGGTCGGCACGCCCAGGCTGTACGCCGCTCCTATTAAGGCGCCGATACTTGACCCGACAATCAGGTCAATGGGGATGCGCTCCTGCTCCAATACTTTCAAGACACCGATGTTGGCTATGCCGCGCGCCGCGCCTCCGCCGAGGGCCAGTGCGAATTTTCGTTTTTTGAATAAAGGCATTTTGGCCTACCTAAAAACAGGGGAGTGCGGACCGAAGACTTTGCTGGAGATCCTTTTATCTCCCGTGGCCGTTTTCTCCCGGTGATTTAGAAGTTGAAGCGCCGAGGCCTTATGGTTTCGCCGCGGAGCGTAAGTTTAAGACCGGTTATATGCGCAGTCAAAAACGTGACGTCCCGTCGATGTGCAGATTGTTGACTCGCGCGATGCTGACTATCTTTGGCCCGCCCTTTTTGGCGTTTATTTAGTATATGACTATCCCCGCATAACCTACGACAGCAGAATAATCACCGGATACGTCGCCGCTTGTGGCATATTTAATAAGCCTGGCTTTTTTGGCGCCCAACCGAACACATGCCTGCATCATAATGGCGGTTGGAGCAAATCCGCACATGCTGATATCATGCGTTTTTACCGTATGCAGGAAACCTTCTATATCCAAAGCCAATATCTTCTCTATCGCCATCATATCTTTTTGTTTTGCGAGCTGTTGCGATTCATAATGGGTCATGTCGCTGCTGGCTATAATTGTGACATCCTTTTTTAATTCCTTTATCGCTTCAGCCAGCTCGGCTCCGATGTCCATATAGATGCCAGGGTCCGCGTAGGAAACAGCTATCGGGACAAAGCTGAAACCTTGACCCAAATACTGCAGAAAGGGAAGCTGGACTTCTATGGAATGTTCGTAGTTGTGCGAGGCGTTATCTTTTTCGATGTGTCGGCAGCGCCGCAGGATGGTTTCGCACAATTCGCTGTCCAATCCTATCTCACCAAGCGGTGTTTTCCACCGTCTTCCGGAATCTATGCCGAATGGCTTTCCTGTGCCGGTGTGATTGGGGCCGAGGATTATGTATGTTGGCTTTGGCTTTATGGAGGATAACACTTCGCCGGCTATGGCACCTGAGTACATATAGCCCGCGTGCGGAGATACGACGCCCATGGCATCTATCTTATCTTCTCTCTTGGTAACCAGACATGAAATCTCCTTGTTCAATATCGACGCGCTCGCCGGGTAAAAGCGTCCCGCGACAACCGGTTTCCTTGTCATTTTTACAGCACCCTTTTTAAATAAGACAATGAAACTTTTATCTCCCCGGCCGCAACCTTTCTATGCGCCTCTATGACTTTTATCGTGCCAGGTTTTAAATACGGCCGCAGTCTTTTGAAATCGAATTCACCGCATCCCGGGGCGCGGTGATCGTCAAACATAATTATATCATGCAGGTGGACGCCAATCAAGTTATTCGAAAGGGCCTCAAGGTAATCCTCGTGCTTATGAATATACAGGTTTTCATAAATTTGCGCGTGTCCGGTGTCATGCCAGTAACCAAGATGCTTACTGTCAAAAAGCTCAAAAATAATTTTAAATTCTTCCAAAGAAGGCAGCTCGCGAATGTAATATCGGTTTTCCAGCGCTATTGAAAGATCGATGCGCTCAGCGTACCTCAAAAGGTCTTCAAGGCTCTCCTTGGCCTTGTCTAAAAAGGGTTTCGCCTGCATTGTTCTTTCATGCAGGGCCTCTCTTTTCGCTTTCTCCAACTCCGATCTGTTAAGTGCGGTAAAAAGCTTCGTTGTCCTGTCTTTTATCCGCAGACTCCCCAGATGCAGGACCAATGCGGGCGCCCCCAATCTTTTTGCTATATCCATGCTTCTTTTTGTGAATTTTACAGCGAGAGACCTTTCATTGTCTTCCAGGCTGGACAGGGAATAATATTCAGGCGAAGCGATAGATGGCTCTGCACCATTGGGGAGCGGGCAGAAATTATGGGTGCTGGAGATTTTGATATATCCCGAATCCCGCAGCTTTACAAAATCATTCACCTGACTCTCGGTCAGCGCAAAGTTCAGCTCGACGGAATCAAAGCCCAGCGATTTGATCTCATCCGCCATGCCTTTGGCGTCCCGGTGCTTTCTGTAATTCCATGCGGTTGAAAGAGAGTAGGAGGAGAGGTCAGTCATTATCTTGTCCGGCTATGGTAACAGATGCGAAGTTGTCCAGGTCGATGTACTTTTTAGAAGATTCGACAACATCTTTTTTTGTTATATTCAGGACATGTCGATAGAAGTTCTCGTACGCGTCATAACCTATTCCGTAGAGTTGGTCGAGGGCCATCTGGTAAGCGAGCGCTTCATAGGACTGAAGGGCGATTTTCTGTTTTCCGATAAGGGCTGACTTCGCCAGTTCGAC
>MHFD01000026.1:0-923 GCA_001804045.1 Omnitrophica bacterium RBG_13_46_9 | reverse complement strand
CTTGGACAGGACATCCCCGGCTTTCACTATATCTTTCCTGTCGGTGGCGATATAGGCGGCTATGTATCCAGTGTCAATTCCCGGTACCGAGACCGCGCCCAAAGAATACGATAGCCCAAGTTCGTTGCGTATGGACTGATAGAGCCGGCCGTTCTCTCCGGAGAGGATCGAACTCAATACCTGCAGGTTATACCTGTCCTGGCAACCGAAGGTAGTCCCCTTAAATCCTACCAGTATCAGCGACTGCTCCCGCGACATGCGGTAATGGGCTTCTTTTACGCCGACGAGAGTCGTTGCCTCCGCCGGCGGTATGACAAGGCCGGTTTTTTTCATATCGGAAAAATGCTTTTCTATCTCATCGCGCATATTCCCCGAGTCAAAGTCGCCTACGATAGAGATGACAGCATTTTCCGGAACGCAGAATTTCCTGTAGAAATTTTCGATATCGTTTCTTGTTATGTTTTTTAACGAATCGGCTTCTCCTATGACCCTCAGGCTGTATGGATAACTTCCAAATAACGCTTTTTGGAGCTTCAGGAAACCGGTGCTGTATATATCATCGTCCTCGGCTTTTATCGACGCGTAAAGTTTTTCCTTTTCCTTCTCAAGCTCCTCTTCGGGGAAGGCCGCGTTCCTGATAACGTCTTCCAGCACATCCAGCGCCGCAGGGGCGTCTTTACTCAGTATTTCCAGTGATATGCCGAACGTGTTTTTGCCGCTGAAATGCGAGATTTGACCCCCAAGACTTTCAATAAAAGGCCTGATCCGGCTCTCGTCCCTGGACTTAGTGCCTTTTAGGAGCATAAGGCCTGTCAGGTTTGAGATGCCGTTGTTTTTCACATCCTCTACTCTTGTCCCTCCGAGAAAAGAGCACACTACGGATATCCTGGGCAGCCTGTGGTCTTCTTTTAATACAAGCTGCA
>MHFD01000025.1 GCA_001804045.1 Omnitrophica bacterium RBG_13_46_9 | reverse complement strand
TATAAGGATCTTAAGTATTTTTTCCATAACGCTCTATTCCGTCGTTTTTCAGAATAAATGATTAGAAAACCCTGGGTGCTATTCGATGTGCCGAAATCCGTTGAGATATGGTCTTGCCGGACAAATTTTTGCGTCCGCCTACGGGCAGTCCTGCGGCGCTATTTGCATGCGGATTGAGAGATCCATATTTAGCGCATCACTTTTGGCTTATATATCCGCTTAATATAAGCCATGTCTTTTTTCCCACTATGCCATCATCTGTTAACCCGTTTGCTTTTTGAAATTCTTTTATTGCCTTTTTTGTCCTTTTACCTATTCTGCCGTCAATAGGGCCATCGTACAACCCCGCGCCTTTAAGCGCTTTTTGGATGTTTTTGGGTGTTATTCCGGAAGCGATATTATGTTTTACGGCGGTTTTTGAGCCATCGTATTTCGCCGAAGCGGAAGCCGTCGAATCCTGCAGCCTGTCTTCCATATCGCCCAACATCTTGTCTTTAGCGCTGACTTGGGCCTCCAATTCCGTTACCTGCGCGTTAAGTTCCTGTATTTCCGCTTCCAGGTTCTTTACGCTCTTTCTGTTGGTGGCGCATCCTCCCGCGCCGATAACCATCAGAAACATTAAAAATAACTTTAAAAGCATATCTTCCATCTCCTCTTACTGCAATATTTTTTCATCCTCACTACTCAAATATTTGGCAAGCAGATTGCGCGTGTTGGGTCCGGCTATGCCGTCCGCTTTCAGGCTATTTGCCTTCTGGAATTCCCTGATCGCTTTTTCGGTATTCGGGCCTATCTTGCCGTCGATCGCCCCTTTGTAATAACCGGCTTTTGTCAGGGCAAGCTGGATATCCTTTTCGGTCACGGAAACGGCTGAAACCTTTGTCTCGGGTTCGGCTATTTTTGTCGCGAGAGACTCGATCTTGCCGTTGATCAACTCGGTATAATAGCCCTCATCGGCCTCCTGTTTTTGGGCTATCATATCGACTTTGCTTTCCAGGGCTTCCAGTTTAGTCTCCAGATCCGAAAGTTTGCTGCTGGAATTTGTGTCACAGCCCTGAAGAAAAAAGCATACCAAGAGAACTGCGTACAATACCTTGTTCATAGATAACCTCTTTCTGTTTAGTTTTCTTGCCATAACTTCATGACGGGATCCGCTCGCCTTTAAGGATAGGAGCAAGAGGCGAAGCGTCGATACGCAAACCGCCGTCGTGTTCTATCTTTACGGTATATAGCATACCCGGCACAAAGATTGTCCCCGGCGCTTCGATCTGAGCGTTTTTAACGGCCAGTTTCTGGGCCTCATGCGGGTCCAGGGAATATCTCCAGAATTTTTCCCATATTTTTTTCTCAAAAAGATCCTCTTTATCTTCTATCCTGTACCCTTCGGGCACTTCGTGGGCCTTGGTTATTACGTATTCCTCCGTATTGCTGCCGTTCAGCATGAATACCTTCCAGAAAAAATATGCGCTCTTGCCGCGAAGTCTGTCACCACGGCGAATACAGATATCGTCAAAACGTATGACCAGCGACTGAAACTGAATGACATTGCCTGAAAAAGTGAAATACTTAGGGGTAAGCGGTTTTCCGCTTACGTCATATTCCAGAAACTTTATGGTGGTATACACCTTGCCTGATTTATCGTCGTAATTTACCCCCGTTACAAGCACCTCGGCCGCTCTGGAATCCGCCTCGAGCCTTCCGACGATCTCTCTCAAGACCCTGTTCTCATAGGCCTGTTTCATGCCGAACTTTATGCCCAAAAATACCACGGCTGCGATAAAACCTATACATATGATTTGTCCTATGATCTTACGCATGAATTGTCTTCTTTCGGTTCATATGTAAAATACAAAACGCCTTAGATCCCAATTAGCACGTGCATTTCGATTATGGCTTAAATAAGATCTTAAGGCGCTTAACTCATTCCGACGTCAGGTTAATACGTTGCTGCCTCTTTATTAACCTGCTACCCTATCTCTTTGTAATTATAATACCAAAACATTGCCGCAGCGCTTAATACAGGGGAATCTTTCGGGTTTAATCACCTCCAAAAATACAAATTCAGGTTATTATATAACAAAAACGTGAAATGTCAATTGTTTTTAGCTAGCGAATACCCTGTCCCGAATTTCTTTTTATCCTGTCATTTGAAGGGTTAAAATATCCTATCATGAGCCGGGGAAATTTTTTCCTCAATAAGCGAATGGTCTGGCGTATGCCAAGTAACGTCTGGCCGCTCTCCGGGACTTTTAATTTCTCAAGATACCTTAAAGGATCAAAATTCAGGTTCCGCCATTGGATCATATCTATCCCGCATCGTTCTATCAATTTTGTCAGGGCGTTGAATTCCGACGCGGAATCCGTAAAACCAGGCATTGTGAGATAATTTATCGAAACAAAGCCGGATTTCCTCTTCGCCGTCTCGATCGATTTAATGACGTCTTTATATTCATAGCCACGCGGCTCATAATACCGCAGGTAATACTTTTCCCGGGCGCTATTCAAGCTGACCCTTATGCTGTTCAATCCCGCGTCAAATAATCTGGCTACGCCTTCGGGCCGGCTTGCGTTTGTGTTCATGTTTATTATGCCTCTAGCTGTGGTTTTTCGTATCAGCTTGATAGATCTTTCGATGGTCTTTTCCACCATAAGAGGCTCGCCTTCGCAACCTTGCCCGAAGCTTACGACGGGATCTTTTACGTTATTTATATGATGCAACGCCACTTCGGCGATCTCTTCCGCGGTAGGTATGAATTTTATCCTCGGTTGCGTAATGGGGCATTTATCGTAAGGTTGATAGGAAATGCATCCTATGCACCGGGCATTGCAATAAGGTGACGTCGGGAGCGGGGCCTCGTATCTGGCCAGGAAAAAATTTTTTGCCGCGGGACATCCGTATGACAGGGCACAGCCCTCAAGATGCCTTACAAGCCGATTATCCGGAAACAGGCGCCTATATTTCCTGACATTTTTTTTAACCAAATGGACCTTCATGCATCTCAGATCTTGGCGAAGTTCTCTATCCACTCTAAGAGCGGCAACATAACAATCGCCCTTATATAAGGTAACGGCGCCGTATGAAAAAAGTGGCAGGGTCTTCGGGCTGTCGACCTCACTGTAAGAGGTGTTATAAGTCACGGCGTAGCCGGGCGATAAAAATGCGGCTACCGGAAGAAACCCTTCCAGGGCTACGAATCTCCTGACGCGGGAATCGTAGCCGACGGGCATCCTCCCGGGCAGCATGAAAAGCTCGCTTCCGTGCGGCATTTTTATGAGCTCTCTTGGGGATAAACGGAAAAAGTTTCTGCCCTTCATTCCCGTACCTTCGAGAAACGGAAGGTCATACATTTTGCCCCTGCGATCGGATACTATTATTTTAGGTGAACCCATTTTCATCCCGTTGGTCTATTAGGGATATTAATTATATCTCCTTTGAATCAAACCCGCAAGGAATTAGAAAAGCGTATTTAGGGGGATCTTATTTTGTTTTAACTATTTATATGTATGATGTGTTTTAAACTGCTTTTTTCCGCTTTTTAAAGCCACTTTCTTCATTCGCCGAATATCTACCGCGCTTACCTGCATTGCGGCGATTATAGGTCCCTAAATAGCTTCAAAAGTCTGCCGAATTATTGAGCCAGTGCGTGAGTATCTATCTTTGAAAAGGAAACTCCGTTATGAAACCGGGCGGAAATGCCGTCCTGGGGAATCGAAATTCTTTTGCAAAAAGTCACGAGGTCGTCGTTCTCTCCGTAAAAATCCGGAATTACCCCGACCTCCGCAAAACCCATCTTTCTGTAGAAATTACGCGCGGCGGAATACCATTCATCGGTCGATGTCTCCACCCTTATAATCGCCCTTCGGTTCTCTCTAACAATAAAATCCTCTATCTGTCTTAATAGTCTTGTCCCTATGCCCCTTGACTGAAAATTCCTGCCGACAACAATCCAATATATGTCCCAGCTGAATTCAGTCATGGGGATCCTTCCGAAGATGGCGAACCCCACGGTATTTCCGCCTTCCGTCTCTTCGATAAAAATATAGCTTGTATCGGGGTTATTCCGGCTGTCATCAAGAAGCTCTGTCAAAACCCGAATTTCCTCAGGGCTAAAAATTTCCGTATCTCGAGCGATATCTATGCATGTTTTTTTGTCCGAAGCGCACATACGCCCTCCTCTTCTTCCTTAGCGGATACACCGGCTAACGCGACAATCCTTGCTATTACATCATCGTATGCGTAGCCGATGCGGTATGCCTGTCGCATAAAACCGCTATAGATGCTGATATCCGGATTGGGATTCATATCCAAAACAAAGATTTGGCCGTCTCTTTCCCGTAAATCTACCCTGTAATAGCCCCTGCACCCAAGGGCTTCTCCGGCTTTCGAAGAGATTTCCGCTATTTTGTACTTTAAATGCGCAGGTATGTTTTCGTCCAAAGACGGTATTAATTTCCTGAACTCTTCCGAATCCGATTTCCATTTTGAGCTATAAGTCAAGAACGGCAAAAAATCTTTGTGTTTCGAGTAATTATTGACTGAAATTCCCAACATCTCATAAGGAAAATTTCTCAAAAAACCGGCATGATATTCCTTGCCCGGAATGAATTCCTCTATTATCAGCCCCTTGGGGAATTCCTTTAATTTTCGCGGCACTATTCCGTGAATGTCGTTTTCTTTAGCTAAAAATACGTCCGGATTTATCCCTATGCTGGCGTCTTCAAAACAAGGTTTTATGAAAAGAGGGAAATTTAGCCCGTCCATGCGCAGGTCTGCCAAACTCTTTATGAATACGCCCCTGGGCGTAGCTATGCCCCGCTTTTCCAGGATCCTCTTTGTCGTCTCCTTGTCAAGACAGGCGGCCAAAGTCCAGGGGGAGTTCCCGGTAAACGGGATACCTGTCATTTCCAGAATTTCGGCAAATTCCGCTTCTTTTGAGGAATCGCTCCTAAAACCGTCAAAAAGATTGAAAATACAGGAAGGGTTTGCGTCCAAAATCTTTTTCTTGAGCTTATACAGCGGAGCGCCGAAATCCCTTTTTTCCAGGTAGAGCATATCTACCGAGAAACCCTTCTTCAAGAGGGCGCGTCTTACGGAAATATCGCATCCGGGCGCATTGGCGACATATCTTTTTGTCTTCTCTGTCCTATTAGCAGCAATGAGTATTTTCTTCATATATCCCTTGTCCCCAAAACATTATAAGGACCTGCCACGCCGGGTACAAAATCGATCCCGTAGGCGCGGCAGATCTACCCGTCTTACACAAAAGACGGCAAGTTTAATCCGTGAAGGATTTCTTCCGCTTTCTATAAAACGGAAAAATTAGGCGCATCAAACCGACGGTCC
>MHFD01000024.1:5250-5422 GCA_001804045.1 Omnitrophica bacterium RBG_13_46_9 | reverse complement strand
CTAAATTTAAAATAGAAGTACTTTCTACCTCAAAAGAACTATCTATACTATTTTGTCCATCATTAATAAATTCTAGTAAAGATCCACACCCAGGAGTTGTTAACTCATTAAAAATTGTTTTACCGACCTTATTAGATATAGCTAAGTTATAACAATCTACTCTTATATCATT
>MHFD01000024.1:0-5026 GCA_001804045.1 Omnitrophica bacterium RBG_13_46_9 | reverse complement strand
GCGGATATCGGAAAATTTTTTGCCGAAAATAGCTTTATATTCTTCTTCGGTCATGATATTATAAATATCTCCGTGCTTGGCATAGGCAAGCCCGTTCGATCGGAGCATAATATCAAATATATCTTTCACCGGCACATCCTCTACCATAAGAGTGACCCTTCCGGATACATTCTTTGTGGCGATAATATTGGCTCCGGCTTTTACCGCTAAAAACTTAAGCGCTTCGACAATATCTATATTGCGCAGATCCAGTGAAATGTTGCCGTTCATTCCTCCGGGTATAACACCTTCCGACAGTGTGGTAGCCGTAGAAGTATTTATGGCCTGTGCGGAAGAGAGTGTTTGGACACCGGCGTCTTCAGCCTGAACCTGGCGAAATGATGCCGGATAAAAAGCTATCACAGCAAAAAAACTTATTATGATAAGATATCGTACCCGCCTCATCTAAGTTCTGTCTCCTCGTCCTCAAAACTCAAAATGACTTTATCCTTAAAAATTCCTTCTACCTTGACGTTTCCCAACATCTGACCCCTCTTGACAAAAAACGTCCTTAAGGCCACTGTATCCTCGATCATCGCGTCCGGATTCTTCGACCACGATATGCCTACCAGTCTAAAACGCTGAATCTCTTCTATTATCCTCGAGGTGGGTTCTTTCGGGGATGGGCCGGCCTGTTCTTGTTTTTTTTCTCCTATTCTGAAAATATCTCTCTCCCGCACTTTCTCCAGATAATATGAGAGTTCATTTTTTAAAACCGACAGATTCTGTAAAGGCACTTCTTCCTTTAACTCTTGTTGTGCGTTAAATTCCAAGGTCGGGATTCTGGTTATGGAACCTACGCCAAGATACACACTGCCAAAGAAATACATAGTCAATAGGAATACTAAAACAAATAATGAGTTGTTAATAACTTTTATATCCGCTTGAAAGTGATTATTCCTAATTTTTTTCTTTAGGTTAGCCTTAAAAAAGGACACCCTGCCCAACCATGCACCGGGTGAAAGCAAGCTCATGCCCTTATGTCTGACCGCTCGGGTTTTAATACCCGGGTTTTTTGCCGAACCTGTTTCGATCAGACTTAAAAGCTGTTTTTCGGGAGTAACGATTCTCTCCTCTGCCATCCTGATTTTATCTCTTCCTTTATTATCTCGTTCACCAACGTCACGTCTACGACAAACTTGTTCTTTTTCAGCACCATATTTTTTAACGCCTTATGGCATATCATCGTGATCCTCCTGGGATAGCCTTTTGAGTAGTAATAAATCTCTCTTATGGCATCATCCAGAAACAGGTTCATGTTCGCTTTGTATCCCGCTTGTCGCACCCGAAAGTCTATCATTTCCTGCGTCTCTTTAAGGTCTAAAGGATTCAAGGTATATTTAAAGCTGATACGGTCAAAAAAATTGGGGATATTCACTATCTTCGCATGCAGCTCCATCTGACCTAACAACACGAGCTGCAGAAGTTTAAATTCGTTCGTTTCATAATTTAAAAGTACCCTTAGCACTTCCAGAGACTTCTCGCTTAATTTCTGAGATTCATCTATGATTAAAGTAACGATCTTATTCTCTGTCACTCCTTTTTGGAAAAGAAATCTCTCGAGAGCCTCTCTTATATCAACGATGGACGGTGAGGCATCCGCGGCTGGAAAAAGACTATAAATTTCAAAATTTCTGGCGAGGGCCGTCATAAAAATATGCTCATTTTCAAAGGAAGGGTCCAGCACTATCTGAAACACAAAGTCCTCTCGTTCTTTCAATTCTTGAATCAGTTTCCGCGAAAGTGTGGTCTTCCCTGTCCCTACATCCCCCAGAATAACCGATAGCCCTCTTTTTAGGCGTAGTTCTATAAGGATATTGGTAAGCGCGTTTTCGTGCTCGTGTGAAAGATAAAAAAAATTGGGGTCGGGGCTTGTAGAAAATGGCTCTTTCTCAAATCCCAGTAACTTAAAATAGCTCATCCTTCGGCTACTCCTTGATTTTTTCCAACTTTTTGCTCAGGATGAGCCCTGAGTGTAATCGAACGGCTCATTTCATACTCCTAGGAGTTTTTTTCTTATCAAACGCAGGGAATAACCTTCTCTCTTCAGCTCTTTTATCTTTTTTAAGCTTGCGTCTACCATGTCTTTATCATAAAATCGTACGTTGCCATTTTTAAACTCTACGGACAAAAGTCCGATATCGGTATAATGGTTCACGGTTTGGTATGAAAGATAGTATTTGCTGATTATATCTTTGGCGGAGATGATGTTGCTCTGCTTTTTATGGTTGGCGGTCTTCATAAGTATTTTTAAAAGTTTTCGGATATATGTATTGTGGTGTAATATACAATATATACTATAATATACTATAATATACTATAATGTCTATAGCAAATATACCACGAAAAATTAATTTGTCAATGGCAAGGCGCCTTAATTTTTCGTATTCCGTATTTGCATTTTTTTAGGATTTACGCAGCGTCTTTTGTATTTCTTCCCATATCCAATGTGCGGCAGCTGGTGGGGTATCGGCAGCAGGCTTTCTTTTTTGGTATTTTTTAACTGAAGTCTCTTTCTTTCGCAACGCGTGTTTCCATTTTACTATTCGCCTTAAGTCATCCCCGGTAAAAACCGGATAATTACGATAGTCCCTTTGGTGCGATATCCATCCCTTCTTGATCCAATAATAAACGGTCTGCCTTGTAACGCCTAGAGTTTTCGCTATATCCGTTATTGAATATCGGGTAATCTTCTTCATAATATCAATAAATTTTACACTTTTTTACAGTTTTTGTCAATTTCATACACCAAACAGGCCGCGTGTTCTCAAAATAACGGATTTTGTGAACTTATCAAAAAACACCGGCACGTCCTTCAATGACCAGTTGCCGGATTTGAGATAACAATAACCTCTTAAAAGCGAGCCATTGAAATAGAGGTGGCTCGCCTCTTTATCCGTGACACCAGGTAGTTTCATTATAAATGACTCGTCCGTAAGCCATCTTGCCCAGTCTTCCAACAGCTCCTTTCTCATGAGACTATGTCTACGCGCTATGTCAAAGAGGTGACTTCCGGGATAAGGGGTGGTTATGGTACACGACATGTAATCGAGAAGTTTTTTATCAATCATTCTTTTGGCGAATCCAAGCGTCTTTTTCGTTTCTTTCACGCCTTCGAACTCCAGCTTGCCGCTTTCCTCCCACGCATTGAAGAGCATAAAAAGACCGAAAATCTTGATGCCGTACCTCTTTAGAATACGGCAGGCGCTTTCGCATTGTTCAAGGGTTATATTTTTTTTGATGCCCCTCAATGTCCTTTCGTTGCCGGATTCGATGCCAAGATGCACGTACCAGCACCCGGATTCGGCCATTTTTCTCGCGAGCTCCTCCGAAAAAGGAAAAGCCCTGAGTTGCGTCTTCCATGGCATGTTCAATTTTCGCTTTTTAATCTCCTCGCAAACAGCGACAGCGAAAGGCATGTTGCAGTTAAACTCGTCGGAATTATCAAAAACCTCTTTTATACCGAGCCTCTTCAAGTACTCCATCTCGTCGGCGATGGCTTTAGGAGAGCGCAGCCTCAGCCAGGGTCTGGAGCTTTTCCACACGGCATTGGTGCAAAACGTGCAGTCAAACGGGCACCCGCGGGAAAACAAGATAGACGTCTCCGGCACCTTGCGGTGAACAAACCATCCCTTATATGACTGCATGTCGATCATGTCCCTTGCCGGAAATGGTATACTGTCGATGTCGGCTATAAACTGTCGCGGCGCGTTACTTATAATCTTGTTTTTATCGATCCACAAAAGACCATCGATACGGCTGAAATCCTTTTGGCGGTCCGAAACGGTCTTTATCAACTGAAGCGCTGTCTCTTCCCCCTCTCCGATTATAACGAAATCAGCTTTTGACCTTTCGAATGCTTCCGAAGGTAGCGCTGTCGCGTGTGGCCCGCCGAAAACCGTAATGACACCCGGTAATATCTCCTTGGCGTATTCTGCCATGGCATAAGCGCCTATCGCGCAGGGCGTGATGTAGGAAAGGAACAATATGTCCGGCCCGAATTTTTTGATCGCCGCCGCGGCACGTTCCCATCCCACAAGGAGCCCGTCAGTCACCTCAATCTCCACTTTAGGAAGATATCTTCTTATATAGCCGGCCAGATACAGGATGCCTAATGGCGGATAAACCTTCTCTACAAGATCCGACAGCTTGACCCTCGTTTTCGGCGGGGCGAAGATAAACTGGGCTTTCACCTTTATTTTTTTCCTTTTTCTTGCGATGTTGTATTAAAATATTTTATCGCGATCGCAAAAATCAATTTTCTGTACTTCCATGCAGCCAAAAGAAACGGAATTGCCTTAAGGTTCTTTACATAAAATTTGAGATAGCCGAGTATCTGGAATTTAGTCAACTCCCCTCTTGAGATGGATTCCAATTCCAGGGCATTACCCAATTGTTTATTATAATCCGACCAGTTCAAAGATAATTTCTTGTATCCGCCCTTACCGTTCTGCGCCAAGGCCGCCACTTCGGTCCCCGGATAAGGGACCATTATCCCGAGCGATATCCGGTCCGTATTTAAACGGGCGGCGAAATCTACGGTGTTCATCGCGGTTTTTTTCGTCTCATGAGGATGGCCCAGAATGAAATACGCGTGCGACTCAAGGGCGGCTTTTCTCACAAGTTCCGTTGCCCGTATAAAATCTTCTTTTGTCTCCCCTTTTTTTATAATTTTCAATATCCTTTCGTCGCCTGACTCGACTCCGAAATCTATTTTTCTGCACCCCGCTTTCTTTAGTGAGGTCAAAATATCGGGATCTATCAACTGGGCGCGCGTGGTGATTCCCCATGTCAATTCCCCTCCCAGACCGTTCGAGATCATAAGATCCAGGAATTCGATCAGCCATTTTCTGTAAAAACCGAACGTCTCATCGTAAAAATAGAGCCTCCTGGCCCCGAATCTGTCCACCAGAAATTTAAGTTCGGCCACGACGTTCCGTGGAGACCTTATCCTTACGGCATCTCCGAGCATCCTTGCGCAGAAGAC
>MHFD01000023.1:5849-6713 GCA_001804045.1 Omnitrophica bacterium RBG_13_46_9 | reverse complement strand
GAAATACTATGCCGGGCTCCCCGTTTTTCCATGCCATCTTAACGATCAGATCGAGTACTTCCCTGGCATTCAGTCTCTTCGAAACGCATCTTGTATGCGGCTCGATCAGCTCGTATTCCTCGTTGTTTATGGCTTTTTTTATAAAATCTTCTGTCAATCCCACAGAAATATTGAAATTTGTTATCTCTTTGTCATTCTCCTTACAGGTAATAAATTCCAGGATATCCGGATGGTCCACGCGCAGGATCCCCATGTTCGCGCCCCTGCGGGTCCCGCCCTGCTTTACGGCCTGGGTCGAAGCGTTAAACACCTTCATAAAAGAAACAGGGCCGCTTGAAATCCCTCCGGTGGACCGGACGGGGGAATTCTTCGGCCTAAGTCGGGAAAAGCTGAATCCGGTGCCTCCGCCTGATTTATGTATCATCGCCGTGTCCTTAACGGCCTCGAATATGGAATCCATGGAATCCTCTATGGATAAAACAAAACAGGCCGATAACTGCTGAAGCTCTCTGCCCGCGTTCATCAGGGTGGGGGAGTTCGGAAGAAACTCCAGTTTTGTCATCACCTTATAAAATTCTTCTTCGGTATCTTTGACGCCTTTTCCGCTTACGGTCGGAAGGGGCGCGTCCTTGCCGGAGGAGCCGGTATATAACTCATCTGCCTGGGCTATGTTTAGCGCGACACGCCGAAACATCTCTTCGGGAGTCTCGACGTTCTCTCCCGCTTCATTCTTCGCCAGATAGCGTTTTTTCAGGACCCTCATAGCATTTTCCGAGAAATTCAGACTTTCATTAACCATATCGGCGCTCCTCCCATACGTTCCGCGCGGACTGCTATTTGTTTAAAAAAGACGGATAAGTAATT
>MHFD01000023.1:5587-5797 GCA_001804045.1 Omnitrophica bacterium RBG_13_46_9 | reverse complement strand
TGTCAAGGAAAGATTGTCAAGTCAATACACTATATGTAGTATCGCTGCGACAAAAAGATACTATTTGTTGTGCTTTTGGGAAAGGTGTGTATAAAATATATATGAATGCGTTTTTTCAACCCCTCTTTAATACAAAGCGCAAGAGGGGTTGAAAAACCTTTACTTTGTCTCTTCTTTTTTGCTCTTTAGCGTATCTTTTAGTTCGCTCAT
>MHFD01000023.1:3669-5302 GCA_001804045.1 Omnitrophica bacterium RBG_13_46_9 | reverse complement strand
AGGCGCCTGAAAGGATGTTCCAGGAATATTTTCGAGACATACTCAAGGCAATCGTTTTCCTTAACCGACAGGACATCCTTTGTCATGATATCCTTGGCGGTCTTATTCATAAAATCTTCCGATTCCAGCGTCCTTATGATATCCTGTTCGGATACGACTCCGACCAGCTCGCCCTTTTTATCTATAACAGGTATGTTGCTTACTTTTTTTTCCGTAAGGGTCCTGCTGATCTTCTGAATGCTGTCATCGGCTTTAGCCGCTATTATATCTTTGCGCATAACATCTCTTACATAAGCCATAACTGCCTCCCCCCTGCTTTTTTCGCGGATGGCCCCGTCGGAAAAAATCGCTAAGGGCCGCGCCGATCGCGGAGATTTTGGGAACCTTCCTGACTACGGGCAGCGACTGAAGCGATTTCCCCCTGCAGAAAAGATCCCTGTAATCTATTTCTGATCTCCGCAATAAATAAAATCGCGATTCCGTGAAGCGTTATTTATAAACCACGTATTCCTTATTAAACGGCACCCTGTAAACGGAATTGAAGCATTTGATCAAAACCGAGCCTACTTTTTTCGAGCCGGCGAAAAATTTAATTTCTTTATCGCTGACCCAAACTCTTAGGTCACAATTTTTCCACTTAAGAGAAAAATTTATACTTTTCCAATGGCCGGGCAGGCGTGGTTCAAAAGACGGCATGCCATCCATTATGCGAAAACCCGAAAACCCCATTATCGCCGCCTGCCACGTGCCGCCGAGACTTGCGGCATGAATGCCTTCCTGGGCATTGCCGTGCATATTTTTTAGATCGGCGTAGGCTGAAAACAGGAAAAACAGATACGCCCTTGTGGCATCCCCGACTTCTGAGGCGAGTATGGAGTAAATGCTGGGGCTTAAAGAGGACTTATGAAGCGTCCTCTTCACGTAATACGAATAACAGATCCTTTTCAGCGTCTCGGTAAATTCCTCAGGTAAGAGATACATCAGCATGACAACGTCCGCCTGTTTCACTAGTTGCGTCTGTGAAATATCCGTTACCCCGATATGATGAGGGGTAACGGGCATAAAGTATTGGTTTAATTTCGTCAGAACGATATTCTTCTTTCTGAGATATCCGTCGTATTCCTCGATGATGCCTTTGGACTCCGAGAAAGGGATCTTTATTTTATCCGCGATGCCCACCCAGGTACTGACCTCCCTCTCCGTAAGAGAAAGCTTCTTGTTTATTTTCCTTAAATACCGCGGGTACGCCTTGCCGAAATCCTCATAAAAGATTTTGGCTTTATAGAGATTCCACTGCGCCATTTTGTTCGTATACGCGTTATTGTCAACGCCCTCGTGGAATTCATCGGGGCCGATCACCCTTTTTATGCCGAATTTCTTCGATCTTTTGTCATACGTCACGCGGCTTGCCCAGAACCTGGCCGTCTCGAACATGACCTCCAGTCCCGCGTTAAGCATAAACTCCGTATCGTCAGTAGCATCAAAATAATGAGAAATGCCGTATGCTATATCGGAAACTATATGATGCTCCATATCCATCGTGTGTATCTCTATGATCGTCCCGTCTAAATTCTTTGCGTAAGGCGGCGTGGTCTCCTGGCCCGTGTCCGCGGACTCCCAGGGGAAGAGCGCG
>MHFD01000023.1:810-3646 GCA_001804045.1 Omnitrophica bacterium RBG_13_46_9 | reverse complement strand
TATTTTCCTTGCTTCTTCAAGCCGATGGAACCTGTACATCAAAAGATTCCTCGCGACTTTGGGATTGGTGTATATAAAAAACGGCAACATGAAAATTTCCGTATCCCAGAAGATGTGCCCGCGGTAGCCGTCGCCGCTCAAGGTCCTGGCGCTGATGCTGACATTATTGTCATTTTCATGGCCAGCTATCAAAAGGTGATATATATTAAAGCGCAGCGCCCTCTGCGCCTCTTTGTCCTTTTCTATCTTGACGTCCGCGTTATGCCATCTCTGCCGCCAAGCCTCTATATGCCTCCGGAGAAGCTCGTCAAATCCGATCCGCTTGGCGCGTTTTAGATCCTCTATCGTCACCCATTTTATCTTTCGGGCCGAAACATCCCTGGAAGTATGCATGGAGAAGATCTTTGTAAAACATACCGTTTCACCTTCCTTGAGTGACATGTTAAATATCTTGTTCAGGGTGCCGACCCCCTGGCCGGCGCCCCTGGCGACAGCAAGAAACGTGGCGTAAGCGATCCAGATCTTTCTTGTAAAAGTCTTTACGCACAGGTAACTCATGTCGTTAATGGGGGAGACATCGACCAGTTGAGTATGCCGTTTTCTTCCCTCCAGGATGCTCCCTATATTGGTCACCGAATCGTCCACCGTATCCTGGATTATGATCTTGACGGGTTTATCCAATGTCCTGAAACAAATCTGCATTCCTCCGATGTGGGTATCGCAAAGGCTGAAAAAACGTATGGACTCATATAAAAACCTTCTATTCTTCGTGTCGGAAAATACGGTCCTTCTCACGAGGAGCCCCCTGCCTATATCCAATACCCTGGTATTTTCCAAAATGTCCATCCTGCCGATATCCAATTTTTCACCTTCTACTATAATGCGAAAATCGATAGGGTTAGGGGCATTCACCAATTCAGGCACCATAGACGCCGCGCTGTCAAAAACACCCGATATATAAGTACCCGGCTCGGTGCAATCCGTTATCTCCTCATATATGCCTCTTAATCCGATATAACCATTTCCCAAAGTAAAAAGACTCTCATTTGTCCTTAACTTTTCCGGAGACCATCCCTTTTCCGTAAAAAGCCAATCCCTTTCCGACATATACTTGGAAAATACGCTTTTCATATCTCAAAAAGGCCTTTCAGTTTGCGGTAATCGACCTCGCTTAAATCCCTGACCACGACATCCGCTTTTTTCAAAAGCTCCGTGTTCCCGTCCCTGGCGATACCCACGCAAAGCATATTGCCGTTTTTTGCCGCTTCGACTCCGAGCTTCGCATCCTCAAATACTATGACTGTCTCCGGCAAAAATCCGAGGCTGGACGCGGCTGACAAAAATATCTCCGGGTCGGGTTTACCTTTTTTAAAATCCCCGCCGCCTATGATACAGTCAAACAGGCCGATAAGGCCGGTCTTTTCCAGTATATACCTGCAATTTTTGCTTGAGGAGGCCGCGGCTACCTTTATACCGTTTTTTTTGAGCTCCTTTACAAGACCTACCGTAGAATAATAAACCTTGATATCGCCTTTGTCGACCAACTCGAGATAGTATCCCTGTTTTCTGGAAGCGGCGCTTTTTAGTTCCTCTTCGCTCAAACCGGAAAGAACGGCCCTTGCGCCATCGATCCTGGGAATACCGTCCACCTTCTGTTTGTAGTCCGAAAACGTAAAATCCCTTCCGTATTCGGAAAACATCCTCTTCCAGGCCTCAAAATGTAACGGCACCGTGTCTACTATGACACCGTCTAGATCGAATATAGCGCCTTTAAAGTTCATTTATGATATTTTTAGATTACCGAAATTTCCTGCTCCAAACACGGAGCAAAACGTAGCAAATCGGATTACGCCTATAAGCGCCTTATCTATCTAACCTCTTTTGCGCGTTCAAGGCGATGAACAAAACCTTTGATAAAAATATTATTTCTTCAGGAGCGTATCTATTCTGCCGAAGAGCACTATTGTCAGAAAGCTGAATAAAGTCCCGAGAAGCGCGATTCGATGGTCGCCCACACCGATAGACAGGCCGATCACTCCCATGACCCATATGCCGGCCGCGGTAGTCAGGCCCTTTACGGAAGACCCTTCCCTTGCTATAACGCCGGCACCCAAAAAACCTATGCCTATAATGAGCCCCTGGATAAGCCTTAACATGTCGCCGGCCTTATATATAAAAACCAATTCCGAGCCCAGCATGCCAAAAAGGCAAGACCC
This sequence comes from Omnitrophica bacterium RBG_13_46_9, assembly GCA_001804045.1. GTDB lineage: Bacteria > Omnitrophota > Gorgyraeia > JABMRN01 > RBG-13-46-9 > RBG-13-46-9. Next base: position 1,430 of record MHFD01000023.1, on the reverse strand, counting down.
CAGGCACACCAGGATATGTGTTCTCAGTCCGGCTGCCTTGTCGCGTATTTCGCGTTCCAGGCCAATAACGGCGCCGCATAAGACAGCCAAACAAAGTCTTATGATCATAGTTTTTAATTCCATTGTCACCTCCCTTAACGAGACTTTCTATTTATCTCGCAAGTAATGGTTTTGATCTTTAAGATCCCTCGCTTCGCTCGGGATTAATTCAGCCATATAACTTACGTCAACCAGCGGGTTGCCGTAAGTTATGGCTTTATTAAATTCCCATCAAAAAATTTATATACACGCTTACCAAAAAGATGATAAGCAGTAACGGAACATACCAGCTGACATTAAAAAATTTCTTTCCGGATCTGGTGACCATTGCCACGATGATAACGGCGGTCATGGCCATGACCACGCAGGCCTGCCATACATGGCTTTGCGACACGACCTGAAGTATAGGCGCTTTCCGATAAAGGATATCGTCAATAAAGATAATGACCATATTGAATAAGTTGCTGCCGACCATGTTCGCGACGGCGATCTCCCGCGCCCCTATGAACAGCGCAGCTATGGATACGGTGACCTCAGGAAGCGTCGTAACAAAACCTATAACCAGATTCCCTATAAAACTC
>MHFD01000023.1:0-794 GCA_001804045.1 Omnitrophica bacterium RBG_13_46_9 | reverse complement strand
TTACCGATAGCTCCCTGCCGATATAGGCAAGCCAAATACCGCTGGCAATGATAACGGCGGCGGCTATTCCGTAATAAATCCAGGCTTTATTAAGCGGGACGCTGTCATATTTTTTGGCGCTTTCCGCGTCCTTTTCCTTGCGTCTCTCAAAGTTATAAATCGCTCTTGCCATAAGGCAATATGCGATAAAAATAGCGATACTGAATATTCCCACATTGCCGAAGCTCCAGACGTGTAAACCGCTTCCGGACAAGATTATCGCTATGGCGACTAAAACAATGGGGATCAAGCTGAAAGCCGCCGTCAGAAGCTGACCGGAGCTCAATGTGCTCAGTAAAGGGTTTCCGCGACTCAATAAGTCGAGAAGGGCTATATTCAGAAGGTTATACGAGTTCGCGCCGAGTAGATTCCCGACTGTAAGATCCGGCGCATCGACCAAAGTAACGCTGCCAACGCCGGTAAAGACTTCGGGCAGGCTGGTAGATACGGCCACCAAAATCACCCCTACCCATAGATGACTAAGACCTGTCTTTTCGGCAATAATATCGGCGTATCTGGCTATACGTTTTCCGGCAAAGAATATAAGCGCCGCGCAAATTATAAGCTTAATCCATATCATGCACATATCTATGAAAATTTAAATCCGTCCCGCACTTTATTTTGTTCGGCGGGATCCTCCCGCTCCTTTTATTCTTTTGCGGGACCCCGCAGAATATGAATAAAGTGCGGGGCGCATAATAATAAACAAAGCGGGAAAATCCGAATATCGCCAGCCGAAAGCTGGTCCGCCTTAT
>MHFD01000022.1:29861-30774 GCA_001804045.1 Omnitrophica bacterium RBG_13_46_9 | reverse complement strand
CCTGGAGATCTTTTAACTCCTTCATGGCCAGCTTGGCGGCGTGGTCCGTCGCCGCGCTTATGCTGAGCGAGATCAAAGTCTCATCCAGATCGAGACTTACCGCCTTGGCGCTTAAGACATCTTTTTTAAGATTGCCTATCGATTTTATCGTGTTGGGCGACAGAAGATGTATCTTGTCAGGGATCTTTGCCAGCTTTTTTATCGCGTTTAACACCAGGCTTGACGCTGCGTGCATAAGCGAGGAGTTTTTTCCAATGACAATCGAACCGTCTTTAAGCTCTATGGCCGCGCCGCAATAGATCCCTTCATTGCCTTTATTCCTTTTTTGGGCTTTCTGCGCGGCGCGTCTGGCATACTTTACGACGCGCCTGTCCTCCGGTTTGATGTTAAGCCCCTTCATCAGGGATTCCACCTTTTCAATGGTCTCCTTCTCCACAAATCCCAGCATATATTCACATCCGTACCTGAAATAGCGCCTTATTATCTCCTGCGTCGCGGCTTTTCTGATTATATTATCGTTTATAATACCGAAACCGGCTCTGTTGACACCCATGTCAGTCGGAGATTTATAAAGCGACCCGGAACCTGTTATCTTTTCCAATATTCTTTTTAAGACGGGGAATACTTCGACGTCGCGGTTATAATTTACCGTGTTCTTCCCGTAAGACTCCATGTGAAAAGGGTCTATAAGATTAAAATCCCCGATATCGGCCGTAGCGGCCTCATAGGCGATGTTTACAGGATGCTTAAGGGGCAGGTTCCATATCGGGAATGTTTCAAATTTGGCATACCCCGCCTTTATCCCTCTTTTATATTCGTGGTATAGCTGCGAGAGGCATGTCGCCAGTTTCCCGCTGCCCGGGCCGGGGCCTGTCACTATTACCAGGGGCTTCTTTGTTTTGATGTACTCGTT
>MHFD01000022.1:22787-29827 GCA_001804045.1 Omnitrophica bacterium RBG_13_46_9 | reverse complement strand
ACTTCCTTCGGGTATCCTTTTGTGGAACGGTGCGTATATACCTTTATATTCCTGCGCTCCAGCTTGTTTTTGAATATTTTAGCGGCTGGCTGGTTGTTGAAACGGGTTATAACCACGCCCGTTATCTCCAGGCCCCAGCTTCGTATGTCATCGATGAGCTTGAGCGCGTCTACGTCATAGGTAATCCCAAAATCCGCCCTTACCTTTTTTCTTTCGATATCGCCGGCATAAATACAGAGTATTATATCGGCTTTATCCTTTAATTTCAAAAGAAGGCGCATCTTTACGTTAGGATCAAAACCCGGCAGCACCCTTGCGGCGTGATAATCGAAAATAAGCTTTCCCCCGAATTCCAGATATAATTTATTATCGAACTTCTTGACCCTCTCTAAAATAGCCGAGGTCTGCTCCGTCAGATACTGTTTGTTGTCAAACCCTATATTTTTCGCGGTTTTTTTTCTCATTTGACCTCTAATCCCTTTTTGGTGAAACGTTTGTCTATGACCTCCGGATACTCTTTTGTAAAGCAGGCCGTGCAGAAATCTTCTCTCGGGAGCATCATCGACTCAAGCATGCCGTCCAGGCTCAGGTATTTTAGGCTGTCCAGCCCCACAAATTTTCGGATCTCCTCGATCGAATGTTCGGACGCTATCAACTCCTTGGCTGTGGGGAAGTCGATTCCGTAGTAGCAGGGAGCCACAAGGGGCGGACAGCTTACCCGCATATGCACCTCTTTTGCGCCTGCCTGCCGGAGCGTCCTTACCCTTATCTTTGAGGTGGTGCCCCGTACGATCGAATCCTCAACGATGACAATCTTCTTATCCCGCAAGACATCCCTTATTGGATTCAGTTTTATTTTCACGTTAAAGTCCCTTTTTGGCTGCGATGGCTGTATAAAGGTCCTTCCTATGTAGTGATTTCTTATGAGGCCCATCTCAATCGGTATTTTGGATTCTTCGGAAAAGCCGAGCGCCGCGTATGTACCTGAGTCGGGCACGGGCATTATGAAATCGGCGTCTACGGGGTGCTCCTTTGCCAGGGTCCTGCCCAGGCGTTTTCTCGTGATGTATACATTCTTTGCGAATATGTTGCTGTCAGGCCTGGCAAAATATATGAATTCAAAAATGCAAAACGCTTTTCTCGTGGGAGGAAAAAACCCGGCCGACTCCAGCCCGTTTTTGCCGATAACGACGATCTCTCCCGGCTTCACGTCCCGTACGTATTCGGCGTTTACAAGGTCAAACGCGCATGTCTCACTGGCAAGGACAAAGCTCTTTTTCAATCTGCCGATGCACAGAGGCCGGAAACCATACGGGTCCCTTACGCCTATCATGCTATTATCGGCGAGCATAAGAAGTGAATACGCGCCGCGTATCTTGGGAAGGGTTTTTATCAGGCTTTCTTTTATGCTGGCTGATTTATTTTTTACAAGAAGATGCAGGATGAGTTCGCTGTCCATGCTGGTCTGGATGATGGAACCGCCCGTTTCAAGCATGTTCTTCAATTCCAGCGAATTGGTGAGATTGCCGTTATGCGCAATTACTATAGCGCCGCGCTTATGTTTTATTACGAAGGGCTGGGCGTTATCCAGTGTGCTGGAACCGGTTGTCGAATAACGGACATGGCCTATGCCACAGTGGCCCTTCAGCTTTTTCAGCGTCGCTTTATCAAAGGCGTCCGATATGACGCCCATCGACCTGTGTTGATATATGCGTTTACCATTGGCCGTTACTATTCCGCAGGACTCTTCTCCCCTATGCTGAAGGGCGTATAGGCCTAAATAGATCAGCATAGAGGCCTCTTTGTGGCCGTAAATTCCGAAAAGTCCGCAATATTCCTTCATCGCCTGCTGCGCATAACAGCCCTACAGAAAAGTTGTTGAGAGCTGCTTATAAAAACGCAATTTTATGAAACCCGGTTATATAAATAAAAAGGGACGGGGGACTTTTATCCCACGTCCTCTTTGACATTCGCCATCTCTAATGCCCGCTACCTTTATATCAAAACTCGAGCAGTTTGTCAAGAGTATTTGATTAAAATTTGGATATTATTATACTATGGAGACTCATTGAAACTCATGGAAACTTATTGATTCGATAGCTCTTGGCTCGTAGGAACGCAAGGACACAAAGTCACCAGGTCACACGTGAGGTTGCAAATGTTACAGAGGTTGCTAAACGTTGCAGAAGTTGCATATTGAAATACAATTGAAATACGGTGGAAATACATTGAATCGAAACGGGAAAGAGATGCGCTTAAGCATACAAGGCATCTCGCAATGAGCGCGTCATTGCGACCCCGAAGGAAGCACTTCATTGAAGAATCTTCATTCGGGGGTGGCAATCTCAAACGATCGGGATTGCTTCGCTTGGCCCTAGTAAAATCTCGGTCGCTCGCAATGACCCGAACTCAAATCGTCCTATCCGCCTTCGCCGCAGGAGAACTTCATAGAAGATATGCTACGGCGGGACAGGCGTCCTACGTAACGGGCGCGTTCCAACCTACAAGGTTGGAGTGGTTTCTTAAGATTTCTCCCGTTTTATGTTTCATAGGTTTCAAAGGTTGCATAGGTTGCAGATGTTACATATTGAAACTCATGGAAATTCATTGAAACTTATGGAAACTTATTGAAACGAATTGAAATACGAATTTCGCTATCTATAAGTAACTTCTGCAACCTTTAGCAACCTCTGCAACTTTTGCAACCTCATAACTGTATTCCGAAACTTCCCCTACTACCTATGACCTTTTCCTTCCCCTACTACCTAACGTGCCATAACGAATCAGAGTCTTGGTTTTATCCGCGTTCCGAGGAAGCGTTCGGTTTCGGTTCCGAATCCCTGTATCCATCCATTTGTAAAACCGAGCTTTTCCACAGCTTCTATTATTTCTTTGTACTCGCGTTCGTTTATCCGCCTGGCGATATCGGGGTAGTTTCCAGCCAGGTAGGTGGGGTAATACTGGCTCATGACGCTCAGGTATATATCTCTCGACACCTCTTCTTGCAGGAACTTAAGCGTGCTTAACGTATCGGAGACATTGTTTGGCAGGATCAAAAGTCTTACTATGACTCCCTTTTTTGCTATCCCTTCTTTATCCTGCTTAAGGACGCCTACCTGCCGGAACATCTCTTTTATGAGAAGTCTATTATTTTTGACATATCCCGGGGCGGAAGAAAATTTGGCGGCCATAAGATCCTCAGAATATCTCATGTCGGGCAGGTATATGTCTATAATACCGTCCAACAATTTAATCACTTCCAAGCTGTCATAGCCTCCGGTATTGTAGACTATAGGGATGTCAAGGGAGCCTTCAATAGCAAGCCGCATGGCGTCGGCAATCTGATATGCGTAATGTGTAGGGCTTACAAGATTTATATTGTGGCAGCCCATACGCTGCAGACCGAGCATTATTTCCGCAAGGTACGGTGTTTCTATCTCCTGAAATTCGCTTTCCCGGCTGAAGGTATAATTCTGGCAATAGACGCATCTCATGTTGCAGTGAGTGAAGAAGATGGTCCCGGAACCTCTTGTGCCGGAGAGGGGCGGCTCTTCCCCGTGGTGCGGCGAGTAACTATAGACAGCCGCTTTCTGCAGCGCCCCGCAAAATCCTTTTTTGTTTTTTTCGCGGTCAGCTTCGCATTTATGCATACATAACAGGCAGGGATGCGCGAGTTTGCGCAAGGCGGGGATACTACGGGTAACGGCCGCGAGTTTGTTCATCGCGCCGAATACTTTCGCGCCAATGTGAATACAAAAAGGCCTATCATAAAAGCGCCGGTAAAAGCCTCTGCCCCGGCGATGGCCCTGTAGATAAGATTGGATTTCGGTATAAAATCGCCATAGCCCACGGTCGTAAACGTGATCACGCTGTAATACAGGTAATCACCAAATGGCATTTTGTACGACGGGAAATGGGTATATGTCACGGCATTTAATGCCGCGAAAATCAGCGCATAGGCCAGAATGACAAAAAGAGACGACAGTATTATCCTGTGCGGTTTTTCGCCGTAACCGCATAAAAGGTCCATAATCAGGCTCGGCAGGTACGCCGGATTCCTTTTCTTCTTAAGAAGTAATTTTTCCATAGTCTTCTCTTTAAAGGACGCCCAGCTGGCGTCGTCGTACCTTCCGTTTGCCAGGAAATACTTCTTTAGGTCTCTATAGGCCTCTTCCGCAGAAAATGCGCCTTTTTCCTCGATCCGGTGCACGGTAAGGAATCTGTTCAACCTGGACTGAAAATTTTTTTTGCTGAGGGAGATCGCATGCATAAAATCCGTGCGCCAGAGCCTGATATTAAAAAGCCGTGTATTCCAAAGATCGCAGTTACTCATAGTGGCCTCTATCAGGTTGGCGCCTTCCAGATTCGCGTGCCATAACCTCGCGCCATGTAGGCAGCTTCTGGTGAGGTCGCTTCCATGCAGATTAGCGCTGGTAAGGTCGCAATTCGAAAGGTCGGCTCCCAGCAGTTCGGCATTAGTCAAATTCGCGTCGAAGAGATTGGAATTGGATAAATTGGCCCTGGATAGATTGGCGCCCGTTAGGTCGACCCTGGCCAGATTCATGTTGCTTAGGTCGGCTTTGGAAAAGTTTCCGCCCTTTACGGACGCGCCCTCATTTATTAATTTTACGATATTTTCCCTGTAGGCGTCTTTGTCGGATATGTGGTTCCAGCAGAAAATAGCGCCTGTTAAAGCATGTCCTTTACATTGTTCGAATCCGCAGTTTGTCATTTTCAATCCGCAAGGATAGGATGATCAGATCTTACTCCTGCCTATCACGTTTCTATCTATGAAATCCACGATCTTTTCCTGCGTGATTTCATCGATATCCGTAAATTGAATGCCCATACCAGGATATGAATGCGGCTGGAGCTCCCTGTCGGCCAGCCATATAACAGTCCCCATTAACGAGAGAGGCTCTTTTGAGCCGCCGAGCTCTGCCTCAAGATATATCTGGGTAGAAATCGGAAATGTGTCTTTTGCGTATATAAATGTTCCCGCTCCGCTTAAATTCAGTATTTTTCCTTTAAACATCTTGGCGCTGCTGGATAGGCCTACTTTATATTTTACCGGTGTGCTCACATCAAGCCTCTTAAACCTTCTCCGCAGCGAAAGCTTGTCCACCTTGTCTGAGAGCTCAAAGCTTTGCAGAGCGGTCTCCTCGTCCGCATATATTTCAAAAACCATGTCCAGTCTCGCTGCCCGGAAGAGTTCTTTTATATGCATCGGCACCTCGCAGAATTTCAATATACCTTTCTGGTTGGCCGCATTTTTATATGCAATAGCCAGTATGGATAGGCCGTTATAATCCACAACATTTACATTGGCAAAATTGCAGAGAATCCTGCATATGCCCTCTTTTAATAAGATGCCCGTTTCTTCGATTATGGCCGCCGAGTCTATGTCTATATTGCCCGCGATGTAAAGAACGGCGGTATTCCCGGAAAACCTCTTCCTTATTTCCATTGTTTATACCTCAATACCCGTGTTTCTATTCTCAAACCTCTTCTCTACCCCCTGCTGCCCGGCACTTTTTTCATGAACAAGTCCCGCCTCCTGGCGGGACTTGTTCATTGTTCCGCTACATGGCGAAACCCTGTAAGGCATGCTGCCACGGCTGCCCGCTCTAAAGCGGAGCCTAGTGGGAATCCCGCGGAGGCTTACCTCTCTCTTATAAAGACAGTCTTTACCCCTTTACCTATCCGCGAAACATCTTTTCCCATGCCGGACAGCGTTTCGCCGCAACCGGCAATAACCAGGGATACAATAAATAATAACGTAAATAAAAGTGCGTATCTTCGCATTTTAAAGCCTCCTCTGTCAATCACGCTCAATCAGGAACTCCGCTGGGTCAAGGGGGTTATCTTTATACCGTATCTCAAAATGCAGGTGGGGAACTATCCCCTCCGAGTTGGCGTTTCCCGACCTGCCGACCGACCCTATTATATCACCTTGCCCCACCCATTGGAATTTTTTTATAACGCTTTCGTGCAGATGGCCATAGCGCGTTTGCCACCCCCCAGGGTGGTTTATTATTACGAGATTTCCATAGCCCGCCGGGATAGCATAGCTTCTTGCCCACCCGCTTTTGGAAGCGTATACGGGGCTTTTTATGCCGGCCGCCAGATCCAGGCCTTTATGCTTTCTGTTGCCGCGCCGTTTTGCGCCGAATTCCCCGTCCCCATAACTGTCATGTCTAACAGGTAAATCTTCCACGGCCACGAAGTTTTTATCCGGTGTCCGGATGGGCATAGCAAAGCGCGGCTCTATTATTCTGTAAACGACCGGAGATAAGAAAAATATCAATAAAACCAAAACAACGGAAGTGGCGAAAATCGCGAAAAAGCATTTCAAGAAGATTTTCATTATGTTGAGATGATCTTTTCTATATTAGGCAATTTGCCGTAACATATCAATGTGTCGTCCATGAGTATGCGGTCGGTCGCCTTGGGCGTGGGTATGACATCGTTCTCTCTTTCTATTGCCAAGACGAGTATATCGTTCTCCCTGAAGCTGGATTCGCTTAGAGTCTTGCCTAAATCCTGACACCCCTTCGTTATGCTCACTTCCGCTATGCCATAATTATGTGCGATATGCAGTATCTGCTCTATGGGCCTTTTTTGAAACGTAGGCCTTTTTTCCAGCCTGGATTCAATCCTATCATTCAGAAACTTCGTAACGCCTTTGTGCGTCAGTATTTTAAATAGGATGAATATCAGCACAAGGACAATGCCCGCATTCGACAGAAGCGGCATCAATTTTCCCGTGCCGAAAGATATCACCAAAGTCGTTATCACGGTGACCAGCCCCGCGTTACCCAATATCATCAGAAATATTATGATCTTTCTGCGGATATCATCCTGGAGCACGAGCTCGGAATCCTTCGTCGTAAATCCCGTGCCCGTAAACGCAGACAGGGCCTGAAAGTAAGCCCTCTTTTCATCAAGGCCGGTCATTTTTAAAGCCACAGTCGCGATTTTGACCACAAAAACAGATATCGCTATAACCAGTATGACCGGTATCGCGAAGATTATATTGG
>MHFD01000022.1:22557-22768 GCA_001804045.1 Omnitrophica bacterium RBG_13_46_9 | reverse complement strand
AAAAAGGCTGTCGTCGGAGCTTCAATACCCGTGTAAGTTTTCGCTTAAGTTAAGTAGCCACATGACGGTCACATGACACAAAATGCGATTATCCGCTGCCTGCGCCAAGCATTGTGATTATAGCCACTTCTTTCTCTTGAAGAATACGAGCATTATGCCGGATATGATCATCATGACAAAGAGTACAAGAAAATATCCATATTGACATTCC
>MHFD01000022.1:22160-22396 GCA_001804045.1 Omnitrophica bacterium RBG_13_46_9 | reverse complement strand
CGTATCCAGGTTATCGTTTATGCTGGCCAAGAGATCCGAAACATCGCGGAAGTATATAGAAAGCTCCTTCGGTATAAAGGGGGTATAACTCCCCCTTGCGATAAAATTCATGGTCTCTCTCTGAGGGCTGATGATCCTGCGTAATGTCAGCACCTTTTCTTTCAGATCGAATACTTTATTCAGCACAGCGGAATCGGCGTCTTTGAATATGCGGTCCTCCGCGCTCTGTATTTCGC
>MHFD01000022.1:21838-22127 GCA_001804045.1 Omnitrophica bacterium RBG_13_46_9 | reverse complement strand
CCACAAGCGCGTCGGCCAAAAAGTAAAACAGGTACGCCGCGCCCCGGGACATGATCCCGAGGTTCTTTAAACACCTTTCCCATGTGCTGGCTACGCTGAGGATCGGCTTAATATGCACCGTAACGACATAGTTCTCGCCGACAAAACTATCCAATTCCAGCGAAGTGGCCTTATCTTTGTGGGGAGACAGGGTTGCGGCATGGAGAACGACAAAAATGTAGCTGTCATAACTGTCGATTTTCGGCCGTTGGATGACGGTCATGCAGTCTTCGACGGCCAGCGGATGGAA
>MHFD01000022.1:20371-21808 GCA_001804045.1 Omnitrophica bacterium RBG_13_46_9 | reverse complement strand
TTTCGCGGTCGGTTTTTCAACGTCAACCCATACGTATATATCTTTTTTCCCAAGATACGAAGAGAGCGTTTCGATCTTTTCCAAAATCTCTATGTTTTTATCTTTTTCCTGTATAAGAATGTTTATCATGGTTTTTCCTTTGCCAAGCCCCCCCGCTTCGATTCTCGCGCGGGGCAGCCTATATCAAACTTGCGCCACCCAGGACTCCATTTTCCGCCTGCTCCCGCGCGGCTTGAGGCGGGAAGATTGCGGGATCGGTTCACATTTTTTTATTTGAGGATGCCCGAGACGATCTGACTTATCTTTTTACCCTCGGCTTTTCCTTTGACCTTTTCCATAACCGATTTTATGACTTTTCCCATATCTTTTTTGCCGCTTGCGCCAAGCTCTGAGATAGTCTCATTTATTATCGCCGTAAGTTCCTCGTGTGAAAGCTGTCGCGGCATGTAACCGGTCAATATCGCAAGCTCCTCCTTTTCCTTCTGCACCAGGTCTTCCCTCCTGCCCTTCTCAAATTGCTCGATCGAATCCTGGTGCTGTTTGATCTGGCGTCGTATGACCTTTATGATATCGTCATCCGTAAGCGCCGTCTTCCCCTGCTCAAATCTGACGTTTTGTATCTCGGCTTTCAGCATGCGTAAGGTCGAGACCTTCGTCTGATTTCTCTCTTTTAAAGACGATTTAAAATCTTTCTCTATCATCTCCTCAAATGACATAAGCCCTATCCTTTCTCGGCTATCCTCGCAAAGATTATGCTTATTTCATATAGGACCATCAAAGGCACCGCCAAAAGGATCTGTGTTATGACATCCGGCGGCGTCAATACAGCCGCTACGATAAACAGTAAAACGATAGCGTATTTTCGTTTTTTCCGCAAAAGCCGGGAATCGACCAGTTTTAGCTTTGTCAAAAAAACGACAAATAAAGGTGTTTCAAAAGCCACCGCGAAAGCCAGAATGAAAAAGATGCAAAATGATATATATCTGGATACGGATATGTAAGGCGTGACAAAATCTGAAGAAAAACTTAACAGAAAACCCATGGCGGCCGGCAGCGCTACATAATACGAAAACAAAGCCCCCGCCGCAAAGAAAAATATACTTAACAAGAGATATGTTATAAATGCGTTTTTTTCTTTCTTATTTAGGGCCACCCAGGTGAATTTCAGGATGTTGAATAGAACTAAAGGCGCCGATAAAACCAACCCGCCGAAAAGTGAAACTTTTAAATAAGAAAGAAAAGCCTCTTCCGGGCTTATGAATACAAGGGGGGTACTGTATTTTGCCAAGCCCCTCAAAATCTTTTCCGCATATATATATGAAAGAGCGCTTAATGCGATTATGCCGGCGAGCGAAAACAGTATACGTTTTCGAAATTCTTCCAAGTGCCCAAGAAAGGGCCTCTTTTCATCGCCCATAGGTCATTGTCCGCGGAATC
>MHFD01000022.1:19187-20346 GCA_001804045.1 Omnitrophica bacterium RBG_13_46_9 | reverse complement strand
CAAGTTCCCAGAAACCTATTGTAGGCATTTTACATCACCCCTTTTTGGCAATAGCCTCCTGTACCAAGGTAAGTAATCCAGGATTAGCTTACCGTCAAGATGGTCTATCTCGTGCTGTATGACTTTTGCTGTCAGTCCTTTAAAGCTTTTTAAAGACTCTTTATTATCCATGTCCATGAAAGAGACAGAAATTTCTTCCGCCCTGCGTACCTCTACGAGTCTTCCCGGGACGCTAAGACATCCTTCCTCCAGGCTGGACATGCCCTTCGCTGAGACCATCCTGGGATTTATCATTTTCAGCAATCCTGTTTGCGCGTCCACGACTATAATCCTTTTCGCGACACCGACCTGCGGTGCCGCAAGGCCTACGCCCCTATTTGCGTACATGGTCTCCACCATATAGCCGATAAGTTCCTTTTCCTCATCGGTTACCTGCAGAAGCTCCCTCGATTTCTTTCTCAATAAAGGGTCAGGGTAAGTCCGTATATGTAAGCTACCCATATTTATTTAGTGATGATTTTATTGTTATCATCGACATAGACAACTTTTGTCTTCAGGTTTTGAACCTCTTTGGCCTCCACCATCGCCCGCGAAATGATGATTATGACGTCCCCGACCTGGCCCATCCGTGCCGCGGGCCCATAAAGGGCGATTTCTCCGGAATTCTCCTCCTCTTCGATAACGTATGTCTCGAGCCGCGAGCCGTTATTAAGATTTAAGACCTGAACGATCTCATTCGGATAGATATTGCTTGCCTCCAATATTTTTTTGTCAACGCCTATGCTGCCTTCGTAGTAAAGCTTGGTTTTTGTAATGCGTGCTTTCTGAATCTTTGATTTACACATCATCCTTAACATATTGTCATCCTATCATTATAATTTTGGAATAGGTCTGATCGGAGATCCATAGCATACGCTTGCGGACATGGCCGTTTAATCAGACTACTCCTCTATGATATTGGTGAGGCTGTCACCGTCAAAATACAACTTCTTTGTTTTGGAAAGGTAATCCGCGTCAACCGGGAGGTTGGAATATCTCGCGCGGTATACCCATTCCTCGCGCTCGCCGCCCCATTTTTCCTTGTCAGTGACATAATTTATCTGATTGGGCTCACCCCAGAGAGATTTTACCTCATCCTTGCTCATCCCCGCTTTTACCG
>MHFD01000022.1:18879-19124 GCA_001804045.1 Omnitrophica bacterium RBG_13_46_9 | reverse complement strand
CCGCTAAAGAAGCCATCAAAACAGATATAAGGAAAAGTTTTAATATGACCAAATTCCATTTCTCCTTTCGTCAAAAAACCGGCCCATCACAGAAATCACCCGGGCCTTTCATCAGAATAACGATCTCCAGGCACCCTATAAATAAAACCTGACCTATCCCGATTGCTCGTAGAGCAAGTCGCAGAAATATTTAAGGAACGTATTCTTATTATCCTCTTCGATACTGGTAAATTCGAGGCCCACAT
>MHFD01000022.1:8385-18747 GCA_001804045.1 Omnitrophica bacterium RBG_13_46_9 | reverse complement strand
TCGCCTCAAATCTTAACCCTATCGGGGAGATGTCCTTCGTGGTCGCCTGGTAGATCGTGTTATTACTGCCGATGACCCTTATATTTAAGGGTGCTTCGACACGAAAATATTTCCTTCTCTCCTGCACAGGTTTTATCATTTTAACCCCAAAATAAGGATTTTATATTCGTATATACAAGTGACCAGTATATCACACCCACAATAGGTAGTCAAGCTGAAGCAGCGCATCATACATTGCCGAAAGACAAAATGGGTTATTAAATATCAGCGCTTACCGTATCCGCGGAATAGACGGTTTACCCATGAACCAGAAATCCACGCCTGTAAGGGCGCGGATGAATGGCTTTCGGTTCAGGGTTCCGCTCCACCGATAGAGCGGAACCCTGTAAAAAGAGAAGCCACCGCTGTAAGGCGGTGGAGCTTCACCCCCAGACGCCGGCAATGCCACGACCGCAGAATTTGCACTTTGAATTTACGATATTGTTTTCCAGCACGAAATACCCCACCCGTTCTATAAGTGTCTTTTTGCAATTAGGACAGTGGGTGTTACTGCCGGGTTCGCCGGGCACATTTCCTATATAAACATAATTCAGTCCCGCTTCTTCGGCTATTTGTTTTGCGGTCTTAAGCGTCTCCACCGGCGTGGGTGGCAGATTTTTGAGTTTATACATAGGCCAGAAGCGCGAAAAGTGCAGGGGCGTATCTCCGCCCAGATTTTCCTTGATCCATGCGCACATGTCGCTTATCATCTGCATGTCGTCGTTCAGGGTGGGGACTATCAGGTTTGTTATTTCTACCCATACGCCACTCTGTTTGGTCAATTTTATAGCGTTCAGAAGGGGCTGGAGCCGCTCATCGCAGACCTCTTGGAGGTATGTATCGCTGAAACCCTTAAGGTCGATATTGGCCGCGTCTATCACGTTACATAATTCCGTAAGCGGAGCCGGATTGATAACCCCCGCCGTTACCCAGATATTCTTTATGCCTTGCGCCTTTGCTATCCTGGCCGTGTTTAACATATATTCGTAAAATATGGTAGGTTCTGAATAGGTGTAGGCGATGGAGCGGCAGCTGTTTTGTATCGCAAACCTGACGACATCCTCGCACGACAGATATCTATTAGACGTATTTTCTGGATATTCCTGCGATATCTGCCAGTTCTGGCAGAACTTGCACCGCAGATTGCATCCAGCCGTTGCGATACTAAACGACTTTGACCCGGGCAGCATATGGTAGATGGGTTTTTTCTCTATGGGGTCGACATGCGCGGAACAGGAAAGCTCATACACCAGCGTATAAAGCTTTCCGTTTCTCGGCTCCCGGACCTTGCAGAAACTTCTCTGGCCGTTCTTGAGGACGCATTGCCGAGGGCACAAGAGGCATATCACAGTCTCTTTGTCAAGCGTGTTGTAATATAGCGCCTCTTTGTCGTATCCCGTGGCCGCAAAGACTGTCTCCTGACGGAGCGCCTTGCTCACGAGATTTGCGCTCATCAGCGTAGCGCAGAAGAGAAACGCATTTTTTATGAATTGTCTACGTGTGATTTCGGCAGGCATTTTTGTTAAAAAATAAAGACAGGACCCTTTTTAAGGATTCCTGTCTTTATTTCATTTGCAGCTTTTTTATTCTACGTTTATGTCGTCTTGGATCATAGGGCCCTTGTCAGGGGTTATGGGAGCGGTAACGACATCTGAAATGCCGGAGACTGTTCTAGCCATGGCTTTCAGCGTGCCCTGATATGTGCCAGCCAGAAGGCCCCAAAAAGGATTTTTGGATTCTTTTGTGATATCTACTATCTTTTTTGGTAGTTCTGTCCAACCAAAAAGTATGTTCTTGCTCCCTCTCTCGACCTTATTCCCTATCTCCAATCGATATGTGGATACAGCATCTTTCTTTGGCTCGTCAGCTGTGGCTGCATAGGCCGCAGTAAACGACCCCACAATAAACAATAACATTAAGCCCAGTACAAAAATTTTCCTCATTTTTCACCTCCTCACTTATATTATGAATTTAATTATCATGTTAAGTCTATCATAAAGTTAGCCTTTTGTCAAATTATCCTTCTTGGGGATTTAATAAATTCTTAATGGATACACGCTAAGGCGTAGCGTTACTTTCGGGCTTTGGGTCTATACATCTTGCGCGAATCCAGTCTTTAGTAGTCTGCATGACCTCCGCGTTTAACTTGTAATATTTCGCCTTATTTTTTTCATCGATGAGATCCCCCAAGAAGAACCCCAACCCCCTGAACTGGAGAAGGGAATATTGACAAAGCCCCGAGCCGTCCAAAACATCTTTTATGTTTTTTACATATGTCGGCGAGCCGAATTTGTCTTTTTTGCCCTGGACGATTATAAGCGGAGTTCCGAGCTTCTTAAAGCCTTCAAGCGGTTTAAATTCAAGAAGCTGGCCCATCTTTTTTATAAAAATAAGCTCTCCCTGCAAAACGGCACACTCTTTATTTGTATTTTTCACTGTGCTTTGCGTCTGTTCTTTTAACAGTTCCAATGTCCCGGGGTACTCTTTGTCTACATACGCTATATCCTTCATTGTGTCCCGGACATAATCACTTTCAAAATCAACAAAAACCGAAGGTTTTTTTATAGCCAACATTACCATGCCTCTCACGGGAATCCTGGAGAAATCTATCTGCGGCAGGTATGAACACGCTTCCGAATGGGCTATAATGAAAATTTTATTCCTGTCCACCCTCTCGTTATTCAGCAAGAAACCCAAGGAGCTTTCTATATCGTTTATCTCGTTTGTTATGCCACTGGACATATTATCCCCCTGCGAGTTCCCTATTCCCCTGCGGTCATAACGCATGACTATATATCCTTCCTGAGCCAGCTGATGGCTTATATCCGTGTATAGACCCGCGTTTTCCCGCGTGTACTCCTCTTCCCCCACAACGAGAAGAACGGCAGGCAGCTTTCCCTCTTTACGCGGGAGCGCTATTGTTCCGGAAAGGGCTATGTCAGCCGACGGAAACAGTATGATCTGGGAATCGTAGGAAAAAGGCCCCTCCGCTTTGTGATATTGAAAACTGATTTTAGGGAGGCAGGCGACCCTTCTTACCAGAAGCGATTTTGACGAGATTTCCATCTGCGCTATGCTTCTGTCTTTTTTCAAGACCCATATGTAGCTTTCCGGAGGCAATTTTGTTTTTACCACCAGGCACTCGGTCTTGGCCTTCTTTCCCTCCACGTTTATATACTCGTCCCTGATCGAGGTGAAGACGACACGACCTTTTACCGGAGGCAAAAGTCTGATAAAGCGGAATAGGGCATTAAAAGACTGCGCCCCTCCCCTTGTAAAATCGTACCTCTCCACGAAAGGCATATAAGTCAATAGCGACTCTTTGTCGAAAAAGGAGATATTTTTGGCATGGGGTATATTGGACACAAAACCGAAGGTCGACCCGTATTCCGCCAGAAAATCAAACGACTTCTTGGTATTTGCGATCTGCAGGGTCTCGGTGACGGTACCGAGATTCCTGTATTCTCTAAAAAATTTTTCGAGTCTAAAATTCTCTTTGCTGAAAACAACCTTCTCATTTATTATGTTGTGATCCGGCTCTTTCGGATAGAATGAGGCAGATTTGTACAGAATCTTATTTTCTGTTTGATAAAGGTCGGCTTTTATGTATCCCGTCACCTCACCGTTTACCTCGATTGTGTAAAAAAGATTTTGATGCTTCTCCCTTTCAAGGAATATGAACACGGTTATTACGAGTATAACGCATAATGCTATTACCGAAAAAAGATAGAAGTATATCTTCTTCATCGTATGTCAACGCCTTCTATTTTGTACTCAAGCTGCAGGGGGGCGGCGCGTCCTACCTTGGCAAAGTTCAATTTTGATTTTAAATATTCCGATATTTGCGGCGGGCAATTTTTCAGCCGGTGCTTGAAGGATATGGAATCCCCTTCCAGCAGAAAGTTTTTTGTCTCTTTCGCGATCTCGCCTATGTTAGCCAGGGAATCAAACTCAAGCCCGATAGGATAAAACGTGTCAACATATACCACGTGCCGTTGGGTGTCCGAAAAAACGATCTTCAGCTTCAGGGAGTATATTTTTTTACTCGAAGTATTTTTTATGGTCCCTTCGATAACAGGCCTGTTCTTGAATATGCCCTCTTTGTCAATGCGCGCCTTGAGGTTGATTAAAATATATTTGCTGAATAGATTGCCGGAAAGCTCATAGAGGGCACGCCGGTAATTCCCTCTTCCGTTTTCTTCTTTCCACTCGAGATAGGCATAGAATCCGAATATGGTAAGCGCCAGAACGGACGCGATGATCAGCGAGGAAACCGTGATCACAAGTATGGATCTTAGCTTTATATACATAGGGTATATTTCTCTCTATCGGCCTGCCGGGGCGCTCCGACACGGGGTTGCTGCCTCGTTTGCGTCGCTATCCTGCCGGTCAAAGGCACTCTTTTACCTGAGAGAGGTAAATAGTCCGCACAGAATTAAAAAAAACTATGTATTCGTCGGTTCTGTAATCGGGATATGTCCATTCAAGCGGCTGAAAAGTTTTTTTCGCAAAATTCAATTCTAAATCCGCGTATATCCCTTTGCCGATGTATATGCGGTGACCCCTGGGCTTTGTCGTAAATAGGACCAGGCCCGTCAATGTTATATAACCGGGGTCGATATTGACGGCCCGTCTGCCTTTCCTGGAAAGCCTTTTTTCAAGCTTATTTGTGTAAAGTTTTATGCCGTAGTTTTTTTCCGGGACAATCAGGTTCTTGAAACTGAGAAACCTTCTTTTAAGATTTTTGCCGAACTCCTCTTCGTAATAATGGGTGCACGAAAAATCAAGAAGCTCCGTTTCCTTATCGGTCCTGCCAAACTTTTTTTCAAGAAGGGTTTTGGCGCGAGTAAGGTTAGACGGATCGCCGGAGATAAGACCGACGACTAGTTTTACAGGAATATGTTTCTGCGGTTTGCCCATTCAGACGTTTAGATCGTTTACTGCGCTTGCCGCAAAGCTGCGGCGATGTGAACCGCTAAAAAGGATATACCCTTCCGGAGGCATGATCCAACCCAACGGCTTTAGGACCGAAAGAAATAGATACCCTTACTCTACCCCGCAAGGCCCTATGCCTTGCTATTTTTAGAACCGAATATTATGTATGAAATCAAATAATTTCTTTTCGTCGGCGGCTTGGAATTTGTAAAACTTTATCCCTGTATTAAATACCCTTCTCGGAGAGTCCTTCTCGTCTTCCGGGGATTCCTTTGACCAGACAACTTCCCCATTTGCTCTTATAATGTGGCTGTTATCGGGCAGCTTTATTTCCAGCCGCAGGGGCCTTCCCTCCTCGAACTTCTCATCCATTACGATCCTTATGCCTTTTGTCGTTATATCCAAGCTTTTGGCTTTGGCTGACAACCCATTCATGAAATACCTTACCTCCAGAGAGATGTTCATACGGTCGAGATTCCGGCGCTCGCTGCCGTCCCAATAACCCTTTAGCTTCGCCAGGTGCATGGATGCCTGGCGGATTTTTCTTTCATCAATAATGAGCACCGAAAGGATCATGATAAGGATAAAAATGCAAAGGATCTCTATGAGGAAAATTATCATTTATCCGCCTTTTGATTTATATATTCAAGGATGGCTTTTCTGTCTTTCATTGAGATGTTATCGAAAAATATCGCCACGTCATAGTGCGCGATTTTTTCGTCGATTATCACAGGGTGCTCCCTTACAACAACCCCCTCAGTCTCTATTTTTGCGGTTCCCGCGCTTACTACACCGTCTTTTTTCGGTTTCGGGACAACAAGGATGATTTTTATCCTAGATAAAATAGGTATCTCTTTTTCAACCTTGCAGTATACGCCCGAAGCGCTTATATCCAGGCTCTTTGTGATTATATCGATGTCACCGGACTTGACTTTTAATGAGATATTTTCATCCTTCAGTCTCGGGTATTTACGTTTTTCTTTATTAGGCATGTCTACCCCCTTTTTTTATCCAGGTGGCCAGCTAAACTTTCTACCGCCTAAAAGGTGCAAATGCACATGGAATACGGCTTGGCCAGCGTCTTTATTGCAATTAATGACCAGTCTGTAACCACTGGATTCGATATTTTTTTCCCGCGCTAATTTTGTAGCTACAAGACATAATTTCCCCAAAAGCGAAGTCTCCTTTTCGCTCATATCTGAAATACGCTCGATGTGCTGGCGGGGTATGATTACGATGTGAACAGGCGCCTGGGGTGTGAGGTCATAAAAACCGACCACATCGTTGTCCCTATGGGCAATCCTGGCGCCGATCTTCCCTTCAGCTATCTTGCAAAAAATACAATCGTCCATTATATTTAACTTCAGATTATAGCATAATTATATTCTGAAATGGAATCTATTGCAATGTTATTTTACCTATATTGATATACAATAGAAATACGGTTGAGATACAATTGAAATACGGTGGAAATACAGTGATATACATTGATACTTATGGAAACTCATTGATATTTATAGATACTCATTGAAACGAATTGAAATACGGTGGAAATACGTTGAATTGAAATTTATTGATACTCATTGAAACGAATACGAATTTCGCGATATATAAGCAACATCTGCAACCTATGAAACTTTCGCAACCTATGCAACATAAGACGGGAGCAAACTTAAGAAACATTAGGAAACTTTAAGTAACCTTAAGAAACCTTCGATGCTAATCCGTGACTTTGTTTATCAGGCTTCCGATACCTTCGATCTCGACCTTTACCGTGTCCCCGACCTGCATCGGCCCTACCCCGGCGGGTGTGCCCGTCGCGATTACATCTCCGGGCAAAAGGGTCATTATGCCTGAAATGAAACTTATCAGTTTTTCAACGGGGAAAATAAGGTTAGACGTGCATGATGACTGCCTGACTTTGCCGTTTAGGTAAAGCTTGATTCTTAAATTTGAAGGGTCGATATCGGTTTCGATAAAAGGACCGACCGGGCAGAACGTGTCGAACGATTTTGCCCTTGTCCACTGGATGTCTTTCTTTTGCAGGCATCTAGCGGTCACATCGTTAAGACATGTGTAACCCAGGATGTAATCGCGGGCATCATCTTCCTTTACGGATCTGGCCTTCTTTCCGATAACTAGCGCGAGCTCCGCTTCATAATCAAGGCGCGTGACATAAGGCGGGTAAGAAATATTTTGCCGAGGGCCTATAATCGCCGTAGGCGGTTTTAGGAATATTACAGGTTCGGAAGGGAGCGGCATACCCAGTTCTTTGGCATGGTCTTTATAATTTAACCCGACCAGGACTATTTTCGAGGGTTCGACCGGCGCCAACGGCATGGCTTTGTCTGCGTGATATTTGCCGCGCAGGCCCATCTTGACCTTGCCAAAGGCGCCGCTTTTTATCTCTGAAAGGGATTCGCCCTTGACGACGCAGTATGAAGTCTTGTCCTTATCAGTTATGTAGTATCGTCCTATCTTCACGGCAGGAATGATAGTACGGGCAAATCAGAACAAAAAATAAGCATAACGCAGGAGAAATAAGACGCTGAAAATATATATCAGCGCATGCACCTCTTTTGACCTGCCCGTAACAAGTTTTAATAAGGCATATGAGATGAAACCGAATGAGATGCCCTCGGTAATGCTGAACCCGCAGAATGGCATTACTGTTATGGTTAAAAAAGCGGGGATGGATTCCGTAAAATCGTCCCATTCTATTTTTCTGACGCAGCTCATCATCATACTGCCGACGATAATAAGCGCTGGGGCGATCGCGGGATACAGGAACACGCCGCTATCCAGCTTGTATCCCATACCTATCATCGACACCAGCGGTTTAAACAAAAGCGCGCAGATCATAAGCGCGCCGGTCACCATATTCGAAAGTCCGGTTCGCCCGCCCTGCGATATGCCGGCCGCGCTCTCAACGTAGCTTGTTACCGTTGATGTCCCAAGGACAGAGCCTATGACTGTCGACAGCGCATCTGAAAAAAGCGCCTGCCTTGCCCTAGGAAATTCATTGTTTTTTATAAACCCGCCTTTTTCCCCAACGCCTATAAGCGTTCCAACGGTATCAAAAAGATCGAGGAAGAAAAATACGAATATCAATTCAAAAAAACCGATGCTTAGGGCGCCCCTGAAGCTCAATTTCATGAAAGTCGGAGCCAGGGAAGGTATTTTACTTATGATGCCCTGGTATTTCGTTATACCGAAACAAATGCCGCAGCAAGCGGTAAGAAGCATTCCTATCAGGATAGCCCCTTTTACCCCGCGCGCCAGTAAGATGGACATTATGACAAGCCCGAATATCGACAGGATAACAGGGGGCGTGTTAAGCTTGCCAAGCGTAAGATAGGTGACGGGGTGGGCGATAGTGACCCCCGACCACTCAAAACCTATCAGGGCGATTAGCAGGCCTATCCCCACGGCTATCGCGTTTCGCAAAGAGACCGGTACCCCCTCAATAATCCTTTCCCTCAGTCCAAAAAAAGAAAATATTATGAAAATTATGCCGGATATGAAGATTGCGCCTAAGGCGACCTGCCAGGGTTTTATCTTTGCGCTTTCACCGAGAATCGAGGCGAGTATAGGGCAGGCCACAAAAGCAAAATATACATTGTGGCCCATTGCCGGAGCGAGGGCGATCGGATAATTGGCCAATAGCGCCATCAGGAAACACGCGATGGCGCTCGCGATGCAGGTTGCCACCATCACAGCGTCAAAGTCCATTCCGCAGTAGGAAAGTATGGCTGGCTGGACAAAGATGATATAAGCCATAGTGAGAAACGTGGTAATGCCGGCCACGACTTCCGTCTTAACGGTTGTACCCGATTCCTTTAATCGAAACAACCTATCTAATAATACAGCCGAGCTCATTTTTTCTTCTCGGGCTCATTACCTTCGGTCTTCTTTGATTTTTTCCAGCAGGCTTTGTTGCAGTAATACCGGCTCTCGCGGTAATACCATAATTTTTTTATGCTTTTGCCGCAGACAACGCACTCTTTGGGCCTTTCCAGCGTTTTCTGTGTTTCGGGTGCCTCTTGCGGCTTTCCCTTCCCTTTATCGGGAGCCGGTTTAACGTCCGGCTGTTTCTGCGCAGGGGCTTCGCCTGATTTGACATTCTTTTCTTCCTGCGATGGTTTTGGCGCGGGTTCATTCAGCGGTTTCTCTTTTTGCGGCTCAAGTTTGTTAGCTTGTTCATTCATATTTTGTTACCATTTTTTGTTACCATTTATTAAACGAGCTCAAGGGGGCTAAAATACCCCTCCTTTTTTCAAGGCCTTTCCCATCTCAAGGGGTGCCTGATAAAAAATGATTCGACGACAAAATGCGACACAAAAAAGAGGAATAGACGTTTAACATCCGTTCCTCTTTTTTGTGCTTTAAAATGAAATACAACAGTAGATTTATTTGCTAAATACAAATTCTGGTTCTAATACAGGTGCGTAATCTTCCGGAATCGGGAATGGGAAAGTCACTGTTTCATAAACACCAGCGCCTGTTCTCACAATGGCCATTCCAACGCCTTTTACCAGACCGACCGTTAAGCCGGAGAACACGTTGTCTTCCACGCTTGTGTCATATATGTTTTTAGGAAGTTCAACCCAACCTGTTAAAATATTTGCCAGGCCTCGGGCTAACTTTTTGCCCATATCCTGCGCAAAGCATGTCGTTGTTAAACTAAATACCATTAACACGGCTACACAAATTATAAATCCCTTTTTCATTCTTTTTCTCACCTCCTTTTCATCTTATATCTTTGTCCTGAAGTATATCATAATAAAATTTCTTTGTCAACCCCCGAGGAGCAATAAATATTGGCCGCGATTTTTCATATGGGCGTTTAACCCATCATAAATCAGTCTGTTTTAGCTGATTTTCCACGATTTCCGATATTATTTCCTTTCCTTCAGGGGCAATATCCACAAATTCGATGCCTGTATCGTATCGCATAGCGGTCCTTTCCCTAACAGGGCGTTTTTTGACGACCCATACCACGGTGCCGCTGCATTTTATAGATGAATTCTCCCCCTCGCCAACGGACAATTCCACGTTAACCCCGCGGAATAAACCCAGGTCCTCATCAAGGATAACGCAGATCCCTCCCACGCCGATATTTTCCGTGTCTGTTGAGATTGTTTTGGCGGAATCTTTTGTTTTGATATAAATAAGACATTTATAGTTTACTCGCGGAAATTTCCTTCTATCAATCCCGGCCCACATGTATAATAACCCCCTTGTTTTTCTGTGTAATGTCTTACAGTATATACAAAGAACAAGCGAAAATCAAGCTATTTTATTTTGTAACGCTGCGAAAGACAAGACGGTTATCAAAAATCAAAAATTAGGATTTACTTCTTAACGTATTGCGGTATAATAATAGCC
>MHFD01000022.1:7989-8378 GCA_001804045.1 Omnitrophica bacterium RBG_13_46_9 | reverse complement strand
GAAGACTATCAAAAAATGCCTATGTACCTGGATTTTTACGGGTTAAAAGAAAACCCATTCAACGTAACGAGTGACCCGCACTTTCTTTATCTTGGCAAAACCCACAAAGAGGCCCTTGCGCACCTTTTGTACGGGATACGCGAAAGGAAAGGGTTCCTTGAGATTACTGGTGAGGTCGGCGCCGGAAAGACCACCCTCTGCAAAGCCCTGTTAAATCAGCTGAATATTAATTCAAAAACAGCCTTTATTCTGAATTCAAACCTATCGGGAATACAGCTTTTGGAAGCCATTCTGGAGGATTTTGGCATAAACCCGCAGCGAAAAACAAAAATATCGCTTTTGCGCCAGCTAAATAATTTTCTTTTGGATGAGCTAAAAAAAGGCTTCAA
>MHFD01000022.1:6105-7983 GCA_001804045.1 Omnitrophica bacterium RBG_13_46_9 | reverse complement strand
CCTTATTCTCGATGAGGCCCAGAACATGAAGATATCTACCCTGGAAGAGATCAGGCTTCTGTCCAATCTGGAAACGGACAAAGAAAAACTTTTTCAGATCGTCCTTGTAGGGCAACCCGAACTTCGACGGAAGCTCAATTCGCCTTCCCTTTTGCAACTGCGCCAGCGGATCGGCGTTAGGTTCCATATAAACCCATTGGCGGAAGACGAGATACATAATTATATATATCACAGGCTGGAGGTAGCCGGTTACAGGGGCGACGTGTGTTTTACGGACGAGGCGCAAAATAAGGTTTTCGTATATTCCGGAGGCGTGCCACGCCTTATAAATGTTGTATGCGATAAGGCCCTGCTCTTAGGGTTTGTCCTGGAAGCGAAGATTATCGACGGAGAGATAATAGATAAGAGCATTTTTGAGATCGAAGGGAAGGTCGCGGAAATAAAGGTTAAGGTATGAGCATTATCAGCGAGGCGCTTAAGAAAGCTCAGGAATCTTCCCGATACGCGAGCCCGGGGTTAAAGATAAAAAAACCGGCAGCGCCTCCGGCAGATAGGACAAAAAGGAAGCCCCTCTCTTTTAACATCCCGCTTATCATTTTTATTCTGGTCTTGCTGGCCGGCCCGGCATTCTTTTTTTTGCGCCAGAATCCAGCAAGAAGTACCGCTGTGCGCCAGCCTGTACCCGAAAAAGAACTCGCGCCCAAAAGCGAGTTTGAAGAGAGCGCGCGCAAGGAGAAGCCGCTTGCAGAATCAAAAAGAGACATCGTGCCCCCGTCTATTGCTTCAGGCATGGATTTTCAATACCGCGAATCGATAAATTTGAACGGTATTATGTATACACCCGAAAAGCCCCTGGCAATTATAAATAACAGCGTAATGGCCCAGGGCGATACAGTTGGCGAGTTCACGATACTGAGAATCGAGAGGGATTCCGTTAGGTTCGGCTTTAAAGACGAGGAATTCGTTATAAGGCTGAAACGGTAAGGGCTTCCCTTACTTTTTGGGGGATCCTTATGGGCCTGCCTTGGGCGTTAGTAAATACATGTGTTGTGGTACCGGTGGCGATCAAAACACCTCCCCGCTTTATCTCATACGAAAAAGAGAGGCTGGTATTTTTCATATCCGTGATTTTCGTATTGACGGTGATCAGGTCGTCGTATGTGGCGGGTGACTTGTAAGTGCACCTTGCGTCGACGAGCATTAATCTTACCCCGTCCCTTTCCTCCAGTTCGCGGTAAGATATGCGGTGCTCGCGGAAAAATTCTGTCCTCGCGACCTCAAACCAAACAAAATATTTCGCATAATAGACAACACCCATCCGGTCTGTCTCTTCGTACCTTACCCTTATGTCAGTCTTATGATAGGTCAAGCCGTACCGTCCTTATGTTACAGCTTCAGTGTGAATTTGTGTATGCGAAAACCGCCCATCTCCAGATTTTCCAATTCCTCAAAACCCATCTTTTTGCATAGGCTCATTACCTGCGACATTCTGTCTGTGGCGCGAAAAATCACCTCTTTATATTTTTGGGACCTGCAGAATTCTATCGCCTCTTTTAAAAGCGCCGTTCCAAACCCTTTTTTTCTATAATCCGAATCGACGAACAACCGCCTTATCAGGGCGCTGTGCTCAGTCTCTTTCTTGACCCCTACCGTGCCCACGATTTTGTTCTCTCTTTCGATGACGAAGAAGGCGTTACTATCGCCGCCATATGTCCCGGAAATGTCGTTTATATCTGTATCTTTATAGGCAAATTGGTCGAAAGGATACTCTTTTTCCAATATAGACAAAATAAGTTTTTTTACATCGACGCTGTCTTCAGGCCTGTATTTTCGTACTTCCATAATTTAACCCCCTTCAGGTTAGGCAGGTACCGTTAA
>MHFD01000022.1:2580-6075 GCA_001804045.1 Omnitrophica bacterium RBG_13_46_9 | reverse complement strand
GGGCCCGATCCCACTTAAGGGGATGACATGTGGGATGGCCGTATTTACGACAAAACGGGGCGGAAACTCATATTTTATATACCTTATCCCCTTTTCGCGCTTTATCTTTTATCTTTATGCCTATGGAGTCTCCCCGATTGGCCTCCTCTACCGGACGATTATCCAGCTGTATGCTTTCTACCACCTGTTCAAAATCCGTGGTGTGCCCTTTCACTCTTATTTTATCCCCGATCTTAATGTCACCGCTTTTAAGCTCTATGCCTGCCGCATTGACCTTGGAATAATAATCCACAATAACCCCTATCTCCTGCCCGAGCGTTTCGTTTTCCATATTAATCCCCCCATTAATTTAAGCCCCATGGCATCACGGGGATAAATTTTAAATGATTGCGCGGACCATCTCCTGGATTAATTCTTGGCGGCACATTTATAAAGCGCCTGTGGCTGCGCAAGTTTTGCATCCAGATGTGTTGTTAATGCTCAGCAATATAGGTAACTCTTTTTATGCTTGCCGAACACGTTAAACCCTAAATCCGAAACAAATTCAAAATCCCAAATTCAAATTTCTAAAATTCACGAGAATAAATGGGCAGCAAATGGGTGCTATTTTGTTTATTCGGATTTAGATATTGTTTCGTATTTTCCCGCTTTTATGATTTTGCAGCGGGATCCCGCTAAAGAAACAATAAGAACGGGACGCGCTTCGGATTTCGAATTTTGGCTTTAACCATATCTTAAATAGTTACCGAATTATTTAGATAGTACATGTGTTACCGGCCGCCTCTAATCCCCCGCGATCTTTACGGCCACCCTTCTTTTTCGCGGTCCGTCGAATTCGCAAAAGTATATGCCCTGCCAGGTGCCCAGAAAAAGAGATCCGTCTTTTATGATTATAGTCTCCGAATTTCCCATTATGCTTGCCTTGACGTGAGCAGGGGAGTTGCCTTCCGAATGCGCATAAGGCGCATCCTCGGGTACGATCTTGTCAAGGGCATCGATCATATCGCTTCTTACGCTGGGATCGGCATTTTCATTTATGGTAATACCGGCGGTAGTGTGTGGCACGAAAACGATGCATGTGCCGTTCCTTACAGATGTGCCGGCTACAATCTTCTCAACCTGCGCGGTTATATCTATAAAAGCTGTCCTCCCCGGCGTTTGAAGCAGAAAATCTTTTATCATACAATAGTGCGCAATTATTTTTAAGGCAGCCGGCGCTGACTAAAGATATGTTTCTACAACTTTTTTTATCAGGGCGCGAGGTATCCCGTCTATGATTTCCACAAAACCTATCTTCCTGGGCAGGATAAACCTGTTCTCGCCGTAAATAAATTTTTTGTCATAAGAGAGCGCGTTCAGGATGTCTTTCTGTTTTATATTCTTCAGGCTTCTCTCGGGGGAAATTTTTTGAATAAATAAGCATATTTTTTCATAATCGTTTTTGGCAATCAAGTTCATCTCTAAGGCGATGCGGCTGGCCATGATTATCCCTATGGCAACGGCCTGGCCATGGGTAATCGACCTGGAATAACATGAAGCGGCTTCTATGGCGTGTCCAAGGGTGTGCCCGAAATTCAACATATTCCGCATGCCCTTGGTATCGAGTTCGTCTTTTTCAACTACCTTGGCTTTTATGGCGCAGGATCTGAAGATAATATGCTCCATAGACTTGGTGTCTAATCTAAGTATCCTGTCGATATTTTTTTCCAAAAACGAAAAGAGACCTTCATCTTCTATTATCCCGTATTTGATTATTTCGACCAGTCCGTTTCGCAGTTCTTTATCAGGCAGTGTTTTCAGGAACTGCAGGTCGCACATGACTATTTTCGGCTGGTAGAAATTACCTACGATATTCTTCGCCTCTTTGATATCTATGGCCACTTTCCCGCCGATAGCGGAATCCACCTGGGCCAGCAATGTCGTGGGTATCTGTATGTAAGGCACGCCCCGCCGGTATGCGCTTGCGACAAACCCGGCCAAATCGCCTATTACCCCTCCCCCAAAAGCGCAGACGAGGGGCCTTGTCTTTCGCGCGAAACGGGCAAGCCTTCTTATGGTCCGTATATATATGGGGAACGACTTTGCTTTTTCGGAGTCGGGGACCTCGTAAAAAAGTATTTTTTTACCGAAAGGCTTAAGGGCGTTTTCGAGTTTGTCGGCGTATAGGTTACAGATTTTTCTGTTGGTTACGATGAATATAGGCGCGCTGGGCGCATCCAATTTTATAAGAGACGGAAGCTCCCCAATAATCCCTTTTCCGATATAGATATTATAACTCCTGGGGCCCAGATTGAGCTTTACGGTTTTCATTTTAATTTCAGTCTTTTGGCCAAAGCCGCATGTTCTTCCGCTAGTTCTTTCGGCAGCTTCCTTCCGAATTTAGACATAAATTTTTTTTGCGCCTGCAATTCCCTGCCCCATTCCTCTGTCTCGATAGAAAAAAGCTTGTCCCACTCTTCTCTGGGAAAGTCAAGCCCTGCCATGTCGATGTCCTCGTATCTGGGGATATGGCCTATGGGGGTGTCGATGGCGCCCAAGTTTTTTTCACATCGGTCTAATATCCAGTTGAGTATGCGCAGGTTATCGCTGAAGCCCGGCCAGATGAATTTTCCTGTTTTATCCTTCCGGAACCAGTTTACTAAAAAAATCCTGGGAGGTTTGGACATCTTATTGCCCATATCGAGCCAATGCCTGAAGTACTCCGCCATATTGTAACCACAAAACGGGAGCATCGCCATGGGGTCGCGTCTGACCTCACCCTGCTTGCCGTATTGGGCGGCTGTCCTCTCCGATGCCATTGTAGCCCCTAAGTAAACGCCGTGCCGCCAGTTGAGCGACTCATAGACAAGGGGCGCAAGACTTGCTCTTCGTCCGCCAAAAATAATAGCCGATATCGGCACGCCGTGATGATGGTCCAGACGAAACGAAGATGTAGGGCATTGCGAAATAGGTGCCGTGAAGCGACTGTTAGGATTTGCTCCTTTTACAGGATTGCCGTCTTTATCTACCATGTCCGGTTGCCAGGGCCTTCCCAGCCAGTCGATGCCCTGAGGAGGAGGAGGCCCGTCACCATCTTCCCACCATACGGTCAGATCCGGCTTCAAAAGCACATTTGTGTATATTGTATTTTTCTGGATAGTGACCATGGCGTTATAATTGGTTTTCCAGTTTGTTCCGGGCAAAACGCCGAAAAATCCGGTTTCAGGATTGATCGCCCATAACGCACCGTCGGAATCCACCCTCATCCATGCAATGTCATCTCCCACAGTCCATATCCTATAGCCTTTCACCTTTAGGCCTTCAGGCGGAACAAGCATGGCGAGGTTGGTCTTTCCGCACGCGCTAGGAAAAGCGCCCGCTATATATTCGATATGACCATTCGGCTTTTCTACGCCTAAAATCAACATATGCTCGGCCAGCCAGCCCTCTTTTTTTGCCAGGAAACTTGCTATTCTGAGGGAAAGACACTTTTTTCCTAAAAGGACATTTCCGCCG
>MHFD01000022.1:2296-2530 GCA_001804045.1 Omnitrophica bacterium RBG_13_46_9 | reverse complement strand
AAGACGCCTGTTTAGATCCAGATCCGCCTTGCTGTGAAGGCATTTTGTGAACTCCCCGTCCGAGCCAAGCTGTTCCAAAACATTTTCGCCTATCCTGGTCATGATACGCATATTAAGGATCACGTAGACGCTGTCCGTTAATTCTACCCCGATCTTACTGAATGGGGAACCGACAGGCCCCATTGAAAAAGGGATGACATACATAGTGCGCCCTTTCATGGAACCGTCGAATAT
>MHFD01000022.1:2001-2263 GCA_001804045.1 Omnitrophica bacterium RBG_13_46_9 | reverse complement strand
CGCCGTCTATCATGACTATTCTTTCCGGTTTGCACAAAGCCGCCGCCTTATTTATCCAGTTCTGCAATTTTTTATGCTTTAATCTTATTTTCGGTGTCATGTTTAAATCCTATGCACATTTTCCTATTTATCGCTGGTCACGCCGTCCCTATACCCGGTTGTATAGCCCTGTTTATAGCCGTTGCTATAACCTTCGCTATAACCTCTTGCATATGCGTCTTGCGAATTCAATGGGGATACATTACTGGTGCGCTCCACATGT
>MHFD01000022.1:1455-1945 GCA_001804045.1 Omnitrophica bacterium RBG_13_46_9 | reverse complement strand
AAGGGCGCCCTTCCATACATCCTTGCCTTTACCGCCTGAAGCGAGCCCGCCTACAAGGCCTGAACCGGCGCCCAAAAGACCGCTTTTTATAATCTGCCCTGAGTCATTGCTTCCGGCGTAAGTAAGGCAGTCAGCCACAAAAAACGCTGCGATTATAAAAGTTACCGCAAATAATTTTTTCATGGTCTTCCTCCTTTTTCATGTATCGCTTTTGATAGTATACCATAAACACCCGTGTTATTTCAAAAGTTCTCGCGGAAATCCTATCTCTTTTACGACAACCCGGTTTATATATGGCTTGGCTCCTTTGCGCAAAAAACCCGTTTTTGACAGACCGAATGTTATGGTCTCGCGGGCCTTTACGCAAATTCCCGGCGCTTTTCCCGTCGTAGCGTCCAAACCGCTCGGGACATCCAACGAGTATATCGGTTTGCCGGTTTTGTTCAAGAAATCTATCGTATCCCCGATCTCTTTAGGCATGGGGCCTTTA
>MHFD01000022.1:557-1437 GCA_001804045.1 Omnitrophica bacterium RBG_13_46_9 | reverse complement strand
GCGTCAACTATAAAATCGTAGTCAAAGTTTCTTTTGATTTTTTCTACGTCTTCACTTGAGATTATTTCTGTTATGCGCGTTCCAGTTTTTTCAAGAATGACAAGGTTTATAAGGGGGTCCCGATTTTTGATTTCAGAGCGCCTGCTCAGCAGGAATATATCCGTTTTTATGTTTTTTTGCCCAAGGTATCGCGCGCAGACAAAACCGTCACCTCCGTTATTCCCCCTTCCGCAGAATATGGCGGCCCTCCACTTTTTTCTAGCTCGAGACTCCCCCTCTCTCTTATTAGACCCTAAGGAACGCCGCCCGGGACCCGATAATCGTTTCAATATCTCTTTCGCCGCTTCGCGGCCGGCGTTTTCCATAAGGATTATAGACGGTATCCCAAATTTCTCCTGTGCCAGAAGATCAATCCTTTTCATCTGAGAGGAGGTCACCGCTTTCATATAATTAAATTCTAAAATCCTAAATCTAAATCAAATCCGAAATTTTGCCTGCCGTTAGCGGACAAAACCGACAACACGCGGTTCTCTAATATTTACGATACAGGACTTCCTACGCTGACTTCCTTTTCCGGTACCAGTAATGCGAGTCTCTTGTCGTCTTTTGCTGCCAAGAGCATGCCTTCGGACCGCGCACCCCTTATAGTAGCAGGAGCCAAATTACTGACAATCACTATCTGTTTGCCCGGCAGCTCGTCTTTGCTGTAATACTGGCGCATACCCGCTACGATCTTCCTGCGTTCCGTGCCTGTTTCGACTGTCAGTATGTATAGCTTGTCCGCATTCGGGTGGTCCTCGCAAGAAACGATCCTGGCGATCCTTAAATCGAGTTGTTTGAATTGTTCAAACGTCACCATTATTGCCTCCCTGTTTAGTAC
>MHFD01000022.1:184-549 GCA_001804045.1 Omnitrophica bacterium RBG_13_46_9 | reverse complement strand
GGGTCGGCCGTTCGTGACTCTTTATATCAAGACCTTGCCTTCCGACACCCGGGATTTATTTTTTTGGCGCCTCCTTTTTCGGGGCAGCTTCTTTCTTTCCGACGGCCTCTTTTGCTCCGGCCTTTGTCTCTTCAGAGACCTGAGCCTGGGCTTCCGCAGCCGCGCCTTCGACAGCCGCTGCGGCAGGCACCGCCTTTTCTTTTCTGATCTTGAATTTTACAATTTTAATCTTAGGCAACCCAAATATAGAGTCGCCTTCCTTCCATTTTTCCTTTGTTATCAGTTCTTTCAGTCTTTCATGGCGCTTAAGAACAGACTTATGCTGCTTACTTTTTTCTTTCGAACGTAAACTTGGATGTTGCGAC
>MHFD01000022.1:0-115 GCA_001804045.1 Omnitrophica bacterium RBG_13_46_9 | reverse complement strand
AATGATGATTTTTCGACGAGGAAATCGCTGTAATCTTTTTTCTGCCGAAGGCCGATCCGCCTCCGGTAGAAAAATCTCTGTAATCAATCAATTTTATGAACGACTATTATGTACG
>MHFD01000021.1:79487-86826 GCA_001804045.1 Omnitrophica bacterium RBG_13_46_9 | reverse complement strand
TGAAATATATCGTCTCGCTGGGGACATGGGGAGAGAGATAATAGTCTGTCCTGTAGAAGTGGCTCCAGTCGGGTTCGAGTGCGTGCCATTCGCGGGTGAGTACACCTTCGGCGTTATATTCGTATTTTACTTTGAGGAGGTCAGTGGAATCCCAATATTCGATAAATAGGTCATAGGAGCCATCCGGCCTCACCGCCTTATTTATCCTGCCCTTTTTGTCTCCGTAGAAATCCTCGTCAAGGTATTCATATCTTATAAAACCTTCCTCATCGGGCTCGGCGAGTATCCTAGACTTTAGATTGCCGGATTCATAGTATTCGAGAATGTCGGATGGTGCTGAATCAATCGAAATTATACCGGAAGAAGTATCGGGTTGTGCCAAAACGGCGGAAGCTGTCTCCGGAGCGTAGCTTCCCATAAGGTGCCTCTCAAGAAATGCCTCATGGCTTTCTTCGCCAAAGAGGCCCGTTTCCTTATTATCATAGAAGAATGGACGCGCAGATAGCGCTGATGTAGAAACCGCAACGTAGTTTGGCCGCTTGTAATCATAAGTACTTCTTGCCGCCGTTCGCACACCCAAGTCGGTTTCATCATCATCATAAAAAAGCCAACACGAGTCTTGCCCGACCGCGTAGGTTGACATAAAGACAATTATAAGTAAAACATCTATTATTTTTATAATTCTTCTTTTCATTTTATTGCCCTCCATCTAATTTAATCTTTTTTAATATTTTTAATTTGTAGACAAAAAAAATCCCTGTAAAATTTCCTGCGGATTTCTTACAGGGTTCATATAAACTTTTTTTGTTTGGCACTTTTTTAATCCTTTTAGTAAGTATTTTTAAAAAAATGTAACAAAACTTGTTACAAATCTTTTACAATTCCACAAATGTTAGTATACCAGAAACTTAGAAAATATGCAAGTAAACTAGACTTACTTTTTTATGCCCTAACAAAACTGCGATTTCTTACATATACTTATGATTGATTTTTATACCGTCTTGGAACGCGGGATGTTATGCCGGTTATTATTTCATACGGAATGGTACCGGAAAGGCGGGCGAGTCTTTCAACCCTTATTTCTTCTTGTTTCTGTTTTCCAATAAGTACTACTTCGTCTCCAACTTTTACATATTTAACATGGCCTACGTCGACCATGGTCTGGTCCATAGTTACTTTCCCGATCACCGGAGCGCGCTGCCCTCTTATTAGAACTTCGGCTTTATTGGATAGGATCCTGCCATAGCCATCGGCATAACCTATGGGAAGAGTCGCGATTTTCGTATCTCTCTGGGTTATGTAAGTCCGGCCATAGCTTATGGACCTGCCTGGCGGGACATCTTTCAGGAACACTATCTTTGTTTTAAGGGAGAGCGCGGGCTTCAAATTTATTAACCGGGGGAAGTTTCTTTTAGGATAGATCCCGTATATTATTATACCTGGCCTTACCATATTCAGGTGAGATTTTTTCCAATCTACAACGGCAATCGAGTTGGCCGCGTGCCTGAACGGCACTGATATACCTAATTCTTTTAAACCTGACAGTATCCCTTCAAAAGAATCTATCTGATACTGGGTAAAAAATTTGTCCCGTCCCGCGATGGAAAAATGGGTATAGATGCCTTCTATATCCAGATTCCGGCATTCGTTTTTCGCGTTTATTATGAATTCTATAGCATCCTCGTGCCAAACGCCTATTCTCCCCATACCCGTATCTACTTTTACATGCACCTTGGGGGATAATCTCTTCTTGGCGAGATCCTTAAAAGCGCCCAGGAGCTCCTTGTTACACAGGGTCAATGTTATATTATTTTTAACCGCGGCTTCTGACTCCCCGGGAAGGACAGAACCGAGAATCAGTATGGGTAATCTTATATTTGCTTTACGTAATACCAGCGCCTCATCCAGCGTCGCAACGCCTAAATACGTTATCTTCAACCCCTCTAAAACCTTTGAAACTTCTACTATGCCGTGCCCGTAAGCATTGGCCTTTACGACAGCCATTATTTTGGACCTTGTGCCCAAAATAGACTGTATGCTTTTTTGGTTATACCGTATGGCGCCTAAGTCTATCTCCGCCCACGTGGGACGATAGGTCATATTCGATTTCATGTTATTATTATCATTGATAACGATGTTATCAGCTTTCAGCTATCAGCCGCTGATAGCTGAAAGCTGAGAGCCGAGAGCTGACAGCTATTTTTTAACCTGACAGTACATCGAATGTAAATACATCGGGACGAGTTTGTCAGGATTGGCAAACTGTCTTTTTGCTGCCTTCGCAAGCCCCAGCTTAGCGACAACATCCGCCTTCGGAAACCAGTTTTCGGTCGAAATATGAATTAAGGGGCTCTTTTTAATATCAGCGCCGTATAAAGCAACACCATCCCCGAAAACAACTGTGGGCTTATATATCTTCCCAAGAATATAATCCAGGTCTGTCAGCATATAGTCGGTAAGCTTATTTAATTCGGGCTGATGGGCGAGTCCCGGGTTTATGATAGGCCTTTCATAGAAACAGGCGTAAAGCTTTCCTTTCTTTGCGTCTATCAGCGGGCACAGGATACGTTCTTTTTCGTTTATGAAGTTATAGGCTATGGCGTCTAGTGTAGGCACATCCACTATTGGCGTGCCAAATACGAGGTTTATTCCTTTGCAAGCAGCTACGCCTATCCTTAAGCCCGTGAACGATCCGGGGCCTATGCTTAGAGCAATAACTTCGATGTTCTTGAGTCTCAAATGACATTTTGCAAGCAGCCCGTCTATGGACGGCATAAGAAGCGAAGAATGCTTCATGCCCTGCCCCTCACGGAAGCTGCCTAATATTTTATCATCCTCCGCTATCGCAAGACCTAAATATTCCGTAGAAGTATCTATGGCGAGTATTTTCATATTCCAAAATCAAATATTAAAAATTAAATGTCAAAATGACATTTCAAAATTAAAAAATTTTGTATTGTAATTTTTTATTTTTGCATTTTGATTTTTCTACCGCTATCTCCCTTTTATTATTCCCTAAATGCTTAAACTTCACGCTGATATGCTTATCCGGCAACACATCCATCGCCCTGTCCGCCCACTCCACGACTGATACACCGTCCGAATAGAAAT
Organism: Omnitrophica bacterium RBG_13_46_9; assembly: GCA_001804045.1. Taxonomy (GTDB): domain Bacteria; phylum Omnitrophota; class Gorgyraeia; order JABMRN01; family RBG-13-46-9; genus RBG-13-46-9. The sequence goes on along the minus strand of MHFD01000021.1, from coordinate 83,715 downwards.
AATCCTCATAGCCGACCGTAGCCAAATCGGAGCTTGACTTCAGCCTGTAAAAATCAAAATGATAAAGAGATGTTTTCTTTGCCCTATAGACTTTGACGATTACAAATGAGGGGCTGTTTACGTATTCATATCCCTTAACACCCAGTGCCTTCGCAATCCCCTTCGTAAAAACCGTCTTTCCTGCGCCGAGTTCGCCTATAAGAGCAACTACATTGCCTGATTTTATCTTCTTCCCAAGCCGATAACCAAGTTTGAGTGTCTGTTCGGGACTCTTGGTAACATATCTCATTGAGCTTAATCTCGTCCAGTGTTTAATGATAGCCAGGTCACCGGGTCACAATATCGCAAGGTCACACTTAGTCAAATACAGTCGGATCTGGTGACGTGGTGACCCTGCGACTTGGTGACCTGACGCACAATAAATATAAAAATTACAGATGTGCATACCCCTTCGGCCTAAGCGGCTTGAGTTGGCCATTTTCGCCGATGAGCTTAACGCCTAAGCTTCTCTCCACGACTTCACCTATGAGCGTAACAGGCAAATCCCCCTTTTTACCCATGCGCATTATTATCTTTCGCGCCTCATCTTTTGAAGCGGTAAAGAGAAGCTCGAAATCTTCGCCCGAGGAAATAGCCTTGTCGACCGGCTCCGATTCCTCCGAAAGAGGTATAAGGCTTTTGTAAATACGCGCCCCGACACCGCTTGCCCGCGCTAACCTATTCATATCCATGGCCAGACCGTCGGATAGGTCTATCATCGAGCTGATTCTAAAATTTTTGGCTAATATCCTCGCCTCTTTGAGGCGCGGCAAAAAACTAAGATGCTTGTTCTTGCCCTCACCCAGCGCGCCTGTCACAAATATTAGGTCTCCGGGCTTTGCGCCGCTCCTTGTTATGACATGCCTTTTCTCGACTTCACCTATCAGCGTGACATTCAAAACAGTTTTAACGGAACTGTTTGTATCCCCTCCTATGACAATCACATCAAATCTCCTGCAAAGCGCCTCTACGCCCTCCGCAATACACTTAAGAAACCCCATATTTCTATTTCGGGGAACACCGACCGAGACAAGGGCATATTTCGGAACGCCGCCCATAGCCGCTATGTCGCTTATGTTGCATGCCATGGCTTTCCACCCTATTTGAAAGGGGCGCGCCTTTGCGGAAAAGTGCGTCCCTTCGATAATCATATCGCATGTAAAAAGCATGTATTTTTCCTTGGTGTATTCCAGAATAGCGCAATCGTCACCGATACCCCTGATAACAGGTTTTTTGATTTTATGCCTTTTGGAGAGATAATCTATAAAATCGAGTTCTTTCATATCTTGCTATCAGCTATTCCCGCCTTTGGCGGGACCCCGAAGAAGTTCTTCGTAGAACATCGACATTCGGGGCAGCTTTCAGTCATCAGCTATCGGCCATTAGCCATCGAAGCAATGTGTCTCAATATTCGAAGGTTTCTTAAGGTTTCTTTTTCTATTCGCAACTTCCCGAAACTTCACTCTACTACCTACGAGCTAGTTTGGGATTGCCACGCTCTGCTCTACTGCATGCAGGGTCGCTCGCAATGACACGGGTGCGAATCGTCCTTTCGTCCAAGCGACCGAAGGGAGCGGACGTCCCACGTCCTACGCAACGAGCAAATAGAAGGTTGCTCCCGTTTTATGTTGCATAGGTTTCAAAGGTTGCATAGGTTGCAGATGTTACATATTGAAACTTATGGAAACTGATGGAAACCTCTTGAAGCTCATTGACTCGATAACACTAGCTCGAATCGTCCTACGTCCCACGGAACGAGCAAATAGTTAGAGGCCATCTCATAAATACTTGTAATGGCCTCGTATTGCGAGGAGGCCTGTTAAGGCCGACGAAGCAATCATTTAGGTTGTTTCGTTTCGCTTGCAATGACTATTTATGAGACAGTTTTTAGTATCCCTACTACCTACAACCTATTACCTATTACCTATGACCTATGAGCTATGAGCTATGAGCTAATATATTTCCATCGTATTTCAATTGTATATCAATAAGTTTCAATGAATTTCAATTAGTTTCTTCCTAAAAGCAATGAGCTAAGAGCTACGAGCTATATACTGAACGCCTTCTTTATACTCGCCGTAAACGGCTTCCGCAATATCCCTGCTTCGGTGATGAACGCTGTCACGAACTTATTCGGCGTTACGTCAAAAGCCGGGTTAAATACATCCACCTTTTTAGGGGCAATATAGACATTTCCGATTTTTCTGACCTCATCGGGTTGTCTATTCTCTATCGGTATCCCTTCACCGCTTTTCATATTCACATCGATGGTCGAAAGAGGGGCGGCGACATAGAAAGGTATTTTATGGTAATGCGCCAAAAGGGCGAGATTATAAGTCCCTATTTTATTCGCCGTGTCCCCGTTTTTGGCAATTCTGTCAGCCCCAACAACTATTTTGTCAATTTTGCCTGCGGCCATGAGTGATGCCGCCATATTGTCACAGATAAGAACGGTATCTATCTTTTCTCTCAGAAGCTCCCACGCCGTAAGGCGCGATCCCTGCAAGAGAGGCCTTGTCTCATCGACATACACCTTTATCCTCTTGCCCTGGCTATGTGCCGCAAAAAGTACCCCAAGGGCTGTGCCGTAGTCACCGGTTGCAAGGCCGCCGGCATTACAGTGGGTAAGGATATTGTCATTATCCCCGATAAGCCGGCTTCCTAGCATGCCTATCTTTCTGCAGACCGCCCTGTCTTCTTCAAGAATTCTTTTGGCCTCTTCCAGCAGGACGCTCTTTATTCTTTGCACAGGTTTTCCTCTGTGGGCGTAAGCTGTCTTTTTCATTCTTTCCAAAGACCAGAACAAGTTTCTTGCTGTCGGCCTTGAGCTGGACAGGTACTGAATTGTCCTGTCAAGGTCTCTAAAAATGCTTTTCTTGGACCTTCTTACGCCAAGATAGACACCAAACGCAGCGGCAACGCCTAACGCGGGCGCGCCCCTGGTCCTCATATTCTTTATGACGCCCCAGACCATCTTTGCCGAATCGCAGTCGACAAATTTTAACTTATGGGGAAGCAGGGTCTGGTCAATCACCCTTAACCTATTGTCTTTCCATTCTATTGTCGGTACCGGCATGATTTCAACCCATTAATATAGCGTAATCTTTCACTGCTTCAGGCATAGAGCCCTAAATACCGAATAAATCCATTGGCTTTCGGTTATCAGTTTTCGGTTCTCATATATAAATCCGGGATAAAAGCTTCGCAGTGAAGCTCCACCGCCTTACAGCGGTGGCTTCTCTTTTTACAGGGTTCCGCTCTATCGGTGGAGCGGAACCCTGAACCGAAAGCCATTCATCCGCGCCCTTACAGGCGTGGCTTTCTGGTTCATGGGTAAAAGTCGACAGCATAAGTATTGTTTCGGATTTCGATATTCGCATTTCGGATTTATGTATACCTAGCTGTGCTTAGATCAAGTAGTTGAAATATTTGAACAAAAATACCATGATGACGCTTCCGACATTGTTCAACACATGGAGCGTAATCGAGGGGATGAGGCTACCCGTCTTCTCGTATAAATACGCCAACACCGCCCCCAATATGGTTATCGGTATGAAGCCGACCAGAAAATACGTCATGGCGTGTGTATGCAAAAAAGAAAAGATGACGCTTGTTATAAAAATCGCCCAAAAAATGCCTATTTTCCTCTTGACGGCATTGTACATGATGCCCCTGAAAAATATTTCCTCTATGACCGGACCGAATATGGAGGCTATCATGCTGGAGACAAGTATGAGCGCTGCGTTCTTCTCCACCAGAAATAACTGCACTATCGGCTGGGGCGGCGGTTTCAGCTTAGCGATATTGAGTATTATATAAACCAGTATGCCTATGATAAAGATTACAGGGATAACGCCTACATATCCGCAAATGCCATAGAGGACATTCTTCGTCATATTTTCTTTTACTAAACCCATGTCCGTAAGCCTTGTCCGGTAATGCCTTAAGAACCGCAAGACAACCAAAAACACGATAAGATCCAATACAATCGTATCGAAAATCATCCTGAAATTCTCGTTTCTGCAAAATGTGAATTTCGTATGCATCGCGGACTGCAAGATATTTATAAATAAGCCTAATAGCATAAAGAAAAGATATCCGAAGGTAAGCGATAAAATAATTATCTTTATGATATCGCCTATTTTCCATGGAGGGGGATTTGTCGTGTACACCTTTCGAAAAAGGTTTT
>MHFD01000021.1:78979-79271 GCA_001804045.1 Omnitrophica bacterium RBG_13_46_9 | reverse complement strand
TGCCTTTACAAATCTCCGTTCCGGTTTTCAGAAGATCCCATTTCTCTGCGTCGGATAACTTGGAGTCTTCCACCGGGCTTTTATATCCAAGCTGCCGCCATATTTTGTCCGAACAATCAGGCATAAAAGGGTAGATTGCGATAGATATCACCCTCAAAGTCTCCAAAAGATTTCTGATAATGGACCGCAGGCCCTCTGTATTGTTCTCCCGGGCGTACTGCCAGGGCTTACTCTCTTCTATGTATTTATTGGCTCTATTTATAACCTCCCAAACAGCGGAAAGGACACCGCT
>MHFD01000021.1:78010-78946 GCA_001804045.1 Omnitrophica bacterium RBG_13_46_9 | reverse complement strand
TTTCCCCAAAGACAACGATTTACTCCTAAGATCTTGATTCAGACCGTCAAGAAACGTATCCTGCGTCTGTGGCCGTGATTCTGGCACTTTTCCTGAAAAATATTTATGCACCATGGTCAAAGTTCTGTTGACAAGATTACCGAGGTCGTTTGCCAGATCGCTATTAAACCTGGAAATGAACGCTTCCTCGCTGAAGGTGCCGTCCAGGCCGAATGTAACCTCTCTTAGCAAAAAATACCTGAACGCATCAGTACCATATAGATCAACTATCGTGCGCGGGTCTACGATATTCCCCTTAGACTTTGACATCTTTTCTCCTTTGACGACCCACCAGCCGTGGGCAAATATTGTCTTGGGAGCGGCCAGGCCTATGGAACGCAGCATTATCGGCCAATATACGGCGTGGTGTCTTAAGATGTCCTTGCCTATGACATGAAAATCCGCAGGCCACAACTTGTCAAATTTCGGACTGTCATCCGGAAAGCCTGCGCCTGAGATGTAATTTATGAGCGCGTCGAACCAGACATATGTCACGAAATTAGTGTCGAAGGGGATCTCGATGCCCCAGGCCATTCTATCCTTTGGCCTGGATATGCACAGGTCCTGCAATGGGTCTTTTAAAAAACTTAACATCTCGTTTCTCCTGTAATCCGGCCTTATAAAATCCTTGTTGTCCCTGATATATCCGATTAGCCAATCCTGATATTTCGACAGTCTAAAGAAATAATTTGACTCCTCTATCCTCTCGAGGGGCCTTCCGCAGTCAGGACACAGTTTATCTTTTACCTGAAGGTCCGTCCAGAAGTTTTCGCACGGCGTGCAAAACCAGCCCTTATACTGACCTTTATATATATCATCCTTCGACTTCATCATCTCCAGAACCCTGCCAACGGTCTTTTCATGAAACGAGTCCGTGGTCCGTATAAAGAAGTCGAA
>MHFD01000021.1:77638-77986 GCA_001804045.1 Omnitrophica bacterium RBG_13_46_9 | reverse complement strand
TTCCTTAAAACGCGGAACGATAGAATCTACAAAGTCTTTCTCTGAACCTTTTTTGTAACCTGCCGCCAAAGAAGCCTCTTCGATCTTCTCTCCGTGTTCGTCGGTACCGGTCATAAAATAAGTATCAAAACCGGCTATTCTGAAAAACCGGCTTGCCGTATCGCATCCGATCTGTGTATATGCGTGCCCTATGTGGGGTGAGGCGTTTACATAATACAATGGGGAGGTTATGTAAATTTTCTTCATTATTTAAACCCAAAAATTATGAATACAAAGTCCGGGACAAATCCGAAATCCTAAATCGGATGCCGCAAAAAAGGTTATGATATCTTAAAAAATCACAGCTCA
>MHFD01000021.1:72614-77417 GCA_001804045.1 Omnitrophica bacterium RBG_13_46_9 | reverse complement strand
CGGCTTTCAGACGTGAAATAAAATATGATTTTGGAGCGGTCGAAAGAATACTCCGCTTCGACCAGTTTCATTGGAAGCTTGTGTTCCGATATCTTCTTATCGCAGGTCTGGAGAAGTTCTTTGGATTTTTTCTTATTCTTTTCTATCTGATGATGGTCCCAGGGATTTGTTTTTCTTATGATCTTGCGAAGCGGCTTTTCAATCTCCGTATCCAGGACGGTCTCCGAATCTGAGACGACCTGACCGTACTCTAAGCCGCGGTCCTGTTCCACAATCACGTAATCGCCTATATTGAATTTGAGCCCGCCTGTGGAAAAATATGAGATCTTACCCGCTTCGCGTAATCTTACCTGTACTATTTCGTGCATTTTAGTTCCTTTTATATTTTATGCCCTTCGCAGGTCTTAATTCGAAAGTTTCTTAAGGTTTCTTGATGTTGCTTGATGTTTCTTAATATTGCTCCCGTTTTATGTTGCATAGGTTTCAAAGGTTGCATAGGTTGCAGATGTTGCATATATGTTATCGAAAGTTTCTTGATGTTTCTTAAGGTTGCTTTTTTGTATTTGCAACCTCCCGAAACCTCCTCCTACTACCTACAACCTATTACCTTCCACCAGCAGGTGGATCCACCCTCTGGTGGAACACCCTATGAGCTATGAGCCATGAGCTAAGAGCTAAGAGCTTCTGCCAACATGAATCTTCTTACTTCGTTCGTCAAAACGTCAACAACAATCTTCGGATTCACGTTGCGGTCTATATAAGAGCGCAGGACGATTATCCTTTTTATCATATAATCCAGGCCTTCAAGCGTAAATCTTCCGCACCGGCTTTTTATTTCCGCGATTCTGTCGATGTGGAAGAGATTTTTTTCATTTTTAATCGCTTTGTATAAAAATATATCTCGAAAAAAAGAAACCAGAAACTCAAGGTCCATCTTAAGCTCTTCCTTATCGGAGTAAGCTTCGAGTTCCTTCAGCAGGCCTTTACCGGTGTTTAACAGGCTATCTATAATCCTGTTTTTCCTTTCGATAAACTTTTCTTCGTTCATCTTTATCGCTTCTCCGATTCTGCCGCAGGAAAAATTGCTTAATATCCTAGCCTGGTCTCTCTCGGTTCCGAATTTCTCCATGATAATATTTTCTACCGTTTCCAAAGGGGCGGTAAAAAATCTTATGACATAGCAGCGGGATACCACTGTAGAAAGAAGCGCCTCTTTTGATCTACTCATAAGTATGAAGACGGTGTCCTTAGGCGGTTCCTCGAGTGTCTTCAAAAAAGCGTTCGAGGCCTCATTATTCATGCTGTGGGCCTTATCCAGAATGAAAACCTTCTTCTTGCCTTCATACGGCTTAAGATTGGCTTTGGCGATAACAGCCCTTATCTGGTCGATGGTAATTGATAAAGACAATCCTTTTGGCTCTACGAAAAATACGTCGGGGTGAATCCGCAGATTTATCTTATTGCAGGATGCGCATCTATCGCAGGGCTCAAACTGTCCAAAATCTTTTGCGGCGTCTAGGCAATTTACGGTTTTTGCGAAATTCTTCGCTACTTCCGATTTGCCGACGCCATCCGGCCCCACGAACAGGTAACTCGGAAAAACGCAGTTTTTGGAGATGTTTTCTCTCAATATCCCCAAAGCCCAATCCTGTCCTTTTATATCTCTGAATGACATTTTAATATCCGGTTATACTGCAGATAATACGAATATTACATTTATTTTTCAAAGAAGATGTCTGCGTATGACGTTCATGACCTCAGATTTAACCTCTCGGAAAGTGGCCTCGATCGTACCCTTTGTTCTTATGACTTTTATTCTTTTTTTATCACGATTTGCCAAATCGAGATATCCCTTTCTTACGCTACGGTGGAAAGAAAGTTCTTTGGATTCAATCCGATCTCTATTATTTAAGTATATTCTTTTCAGCCCGCGTTTAACGTCTATGTCCAGTACAATGGTAAGATCCGGCCTGATTTTCCCTATAGAAACTGATTCTACCCTATATATCTCTTTCTTAGGAACGCCGCCGGCGTACCCCTGATAAACCAATGTCGCATCGCTGAATCTATCGCTTATGACCACCTTATTTTTTAAAAGCGCGGGTTTTATCACTTCTTTTATCAATTCGGCGCGGCTGGCCTCAAAAAGCAGCATCTCCGCCAGCGGGGATATTTCGATCTTTTTCGAATCCAAAAGTATGCTTCTTATCCTGTCTCCTACCTCGGTCCCTCCCGGCTCCCGGGTGTGCAAAACCGCGTACCCTTCCTTTCTTAAGAAATCGGTTGTCAATTTGGAATGGGTGCTCTTGCCGCATCCTTCTGGTCCCTCAAAAGTAATAAATACTCCTCTTCTTAATTTCTTTTTCATGATTTACTACTTGTTCAGGTAGATTTCAGAAAAACTGCACAAACCAGAGTTAACCGCCATAAGCAAAGCGTCTATAAGGCGAAGCCGAAGCGATGACATCAACAACGTAATGTCCTCGATGGTTCACTTCAAGCCTTTCTTCGATATTTAGTACCGGTTTTCGTATCTTCTAAAATTATGCCCTTTTCCAGCAGATCCGCCCTTATCTTATCGGCCTTGTCAAAATCTCCCCTGCTTCTTGCGTCGTCCCTTTCCTTCATAAGTTTCTTATCATCCTCCTCAAGCTCCAACTCGGGTTCTTTAGCTGAAACGCCAAATATATCCAAAAGCTCCAGCAACGCATCTTTGACACCTTTAGCAGATTCTACCTTCTTCTCCGACATATATACATTTCCCAGATTTACTAACTCAAAAACCGCGGCTAAGGCCTCGGGCGTATTGAAGTCGTCGTCCATAGCGCTTACAAATCTATCCCTGATCATCTGCGTATCTTTGGTATCCCGTATTCCGTGCTCCCCTTCTTCGGCTACGTCTACGCCACGCAAAAATATGTTTATCCTCTCCTTCGCCCGGGCCACTTCTTCTATCTTCTCACTCGTATAATCAACCGGATGTCTATAGTGACTGGAAAGAAAAAACAGTTTCAGCAGATTTAAATCTTTGTATGTATCACGGAAATCTCCGATGGTTATGAAGTTACCGAGAGACTTCGACATTTTCTGCCCGTTAATGGTCAAAAGCCCGTTATGTATCCAGTATTTGGCGCTCTTCTTTCCTGCGCAAACAGTCTGGGCGATTTCGTTCTCATGGTGTGGGAATATTAAATCCAGGCCGCCTCCGTGGACAATAAAGTTAGTCTTCAAAAATTTTGTGCTCATCACCGAACACTCTATATGCCAGCCGGGCCTCCCTTCACCCCAGGGACTGGGCCATGACGGCTCGTCCTCCTTTGACGACTTCCACAGCGCAAAATCCAGCGGATCCTTTTTGTTTTTATCAACGGTCACCCGAGACCCTTCTTCCATCTGGTCCGGGCTCTGGCCCGAGAGTCTGCCGTAATCCTTAAATTTTCTTACGTCAAAATATACGCCTCCGGGGGTCCGGTATCCAAAACCTTTTCTCATTAAAATTTTTATGAACTTTATGATATCCGGTATCGTCTCCGTTGCTTTGGGTTCGGCATCCGGCCCTCTCAACCCCAGAAGATCCATATCTTCGTGATATCGTTTCAGATAAATTGTAGCGATTTCCTTAACCCTGTCCTTTAGCGCTTTTGCGCCTGGATCTATGCGCGCTCTATCTATAATCTTATCGTCTATATCGGTGACATTCCTGACGAATCTAACTTTACGTCCCTTGAACAAAAGATACCTGACAATGATATCAAACGCGTAAGCGCTTCTGGCATGCCCTATGTGCGGCTCATCATAAACGGTAGGACCGCATACATAAATACCTATTTTTTTCTCTTTAATTTCGTTTTTCGTCTTGGTAAGCGAGTTATATATCTTCATTAAATTTCATTTTTATCTTCCGCAGACCTCTTACGGTGGTAGTCCTTGATCTCTTGTTCAATATGGTCTATCTCGCCTTGAAGCCTATCCAGCATCTGGGTTATGGGATCGGGCAAAGAGGTATGGTCAAGGCTTATACCGGGTATTTTCCTGCCTTCTTTTTTCACAACCCTTCCCGGAACGCCTACAACGGTCGAGTTCGGAGGGACATCGTTTATGACGACGGCATTTGCGCCTATCTGGACATTGTCGCCTATCTTGACATTTCCGAGTACCTTGGCTCCTGTGCCGACAACTATATTATTCCCTAACGTCGGGTGCCTTTTCCCGCGCTCTTTTCCTGTACCACCCAACGTAACCCCTTGAAAAAGCGTCACGTTGTTGCCTATGACAGACGTTTCCCCTATGACAACGCCCATTCCGTGGTCTATGAATAACCCTTCTCCTATCTGGGCCCCGGGATGGATCTCTATCCCTGTCAGAAATCTGGCAATCTGTGAAATAAAACGAGGCAAGAAAGGAACACCTAGTTTTAAAAGTTTATGAGATATCCTATGGCAGATTATGGCATGCAGCCCCGAATATGTCAGAAGAACCTCGAATAGGCTGACCGCTGCCGGGTCGCGCTCAAAAGTCGCCTTTACCTCTTTCCTGAAGATAAGGCTTACGAACACGAGAAATAAAAGGACGGCGATCAAAACAATTAGCACAAATATTAATAAAACCATCTATTAAACCTCCTGCATATCATCGCCAGTCGGGTTACCGGCCATATAACTTTGGCTCACGGGCTCGCCGGTCCGCTGGGTAACTACTTCATCTCTTCTAATGTCACTACAGCACAGCTGGCGATCGCCTCGCCCCTTCCTATCGAGCCGACCCCTTCATTGGTTGTAGCTTTTATGCTTACGATCGACTCAT
>MHFD01000021.1:72080-72598 GCA_001804045.1 Omnitrophica bacterium RBG_13_46_9 | reverse complement strand
AGAAATATTTCTTTTCATACTAGCCACAAAACGGCTTATCTTCGGTTCCTCGGCTATAACGACAACATCTATATTGCCTATACGATATCCTTTCTGTTGGATTAAGCTGTTTACCCTTCCCAAAAGGTCTAAGCTTGAGATGTCTTTATATCTGATGTCATCGTTCGGAAAGTGTTGACCAATGTCTCCCAGGTTCGCAGCCCCAAGCATGGCGTCAGATACTGCATGTAATAATACATCCGCGTCTGAGTATCCTTCAAGCCCTTTTATATGGGGAATCTCCGTACCGCCCAACCACAGTCTTCTTCCTTTGGCAAGCCTATGAATATCGTAACCTATGCCTACTCTCACTGTTCCTTCCTCAAGATTGCGTCTTTAAGACGGAGGTTTCTTAAGGTTTCTTTTTCTATTCGCAACTTCCCGAAACCTCACTCTACTACCTACGACCTACGAGCTAGTTTGGGATTGCCACGCTCTGCTCTACTGTATGCAGGGTCGCTCGCAATGACACGGGTGCG
>MHFD01000021.1:61467-72016 GCA_001804045.1 Omnitrophica bacterium RBG_13_46_9 | reverse complement strand
ACGATTAGAGCTGGATCTTTCGAATCGTCCGTCGTCCGAGCGACCAAAGGCCCCACAAAATTGCGAAGCAATTTTATGGGACTAGTCCTGTAGAAATCTGCCATGCGGCTGTTACGCAGATTTCTGCAGGGGAGCGGACGTCCCACGTCCTACGTAACGAGCAAATAGTTAGTACCCCTACCACCTAACGTGCTATAACGAATCGTCCCACGTCCTACGTCCCACGTCCTACATACGTGCTTCTTCTATTCAAAAGAACCCTAGCCAGGGCCAGATCTTCGGGTGTCGTTATCTTGATGTTCCTATCAGAACCTCTGACAATTTTAACCCTATGCCCTAATCTCTCTATAAGGGCCGCGTCGTCTGTGGCGTCTCTGTTCTTAGATCTCCTATATGCCTCCATTATAAGGTCATTCCTGAATGCCTGGGGAGTCTGTGCGTCCCAAAAGGACTTTCGGTCAGGGGTCTTTGCTACAAGGAAATCCCTGTTTACCAGTTTTAGCGTCGGTTTTGTCGGCACGGCGCAAAGCGCGGCACCATATCTTTTGGCCGCCAGAATGACTCTCTTTATCAGATATTCTTCTATAAAGGGCCTTACCCCGTCGTGTACCATGACAAAATCCGCTTCTCTAATCGCTGAAATACCGTTCCTGACAGAGTCAAACCGTCTTTTTCCTCCTATGACAACGCCCTGCACTTTTTTGAAGTTATATTTTTTTATAAGCCTCCGGCACTTTTCTAATTTATTGCGCAAAACCACGACAATAACACCGTCAATAAACCTGCTCCTATCCAGGACACGCAGGGTATGCGCCAGCACCGGTTTTTTCCCCAGCCGCACAAAAGGCTTATCCTGCCTGGAATTGAATCTTACGCCTATCCCGGCTGAGGGTACTATACACACTACTTTCATTTTTAGGCTATATCGATCAGTTCTTGGATTACACCCGGGACCAATGGCAAGCAAAATCAAGTCTCAAGATACAAGCCGCTTCACCGATCTACCTCCTGGGAAGGAAAGCTTGAGACTTAAGGAATTGGTATTACCTCGACCTTCCTTTGGGCTTGTCTTCTTCGATTTTATTAGCGAAAATCATCTTTCCGGCCGAAGTCTGCAGGGCACTTGTAACAATAACGTTCAGAGTCTGGCCGATCAGATGTCTAGCGTTATCCACCACAACCATTGTTCCGTCATCCAGATATGCGACGCCTTGATTGTACTCTTTTCCTTCCCTTGTAATCCTTACCGTCATATTCTCGCCGGGTAAAACCACCGGCTTCAAGGCGTTGACCAGGTCATTGATATTTAGGACGCCTACCCCTTGGAGCTCGGCTATCTTATTCAGGTTAAAATCGGTGGTGAAAACTTTTGCGCCCAGGAGTTTTGCCAGCTTTATTATCTTGGTATCCACATCCTTGATCTCCGGAAAATCCTCCTCGTGAATTTTAACGCTGATATGAGAATTCTTCTGAAGGCGGTTCAGAACGTCCAGCCCCCGTCTTCCGCGATTGCGTTTCAGGCTATCTTGCGAATCCGCTATCTGCTGCAGTTCCCGCAGGACAAAACGCGGAACAAGCAACCGCCCTTCCAGAAATCTGGTATGAGCGATGTCGGCAATCCTTCCGTCTATGATAATGCTGGTATCCAGCACCACTATTTCGTCGCTCTGTTCCTGGCGCGAAAATCTCACGTAGGGTATTATGAGATTGAACTCGTCCTTTCCCCTCATAGCGATTATCATACCCAGATAGCAAAACACAAGAATAAATATGATGTTAACGGAGGAGTATGCCCTGTCGTCCATAGGGATCAGGCGCACTACGAGTGTCAATATCCACGCCATAAAAAATCCGAATATAAGCCCGAATACCGCCACTGATAAATTCCGGACAGATATTTTTTTCAGCCTTACCTCCAGTAAGATCACGAGTAACGAACCGAAAAAACCTATCGCCGCACCAGCTAAAGCGTATTGAAAACTAAAAACGCTTATGACCGAACCGATATAGTATCCCACAATAGAACTTAAAATAATGAAAAACAGCCTTATGAAAACTATTGTCATGTTACATATACCTCCTGATTTACCTAAAAAATCTGCCTATTACTTGAAACCGCCTGAGGTTCTGTCTTTGGATTTATATGAATCTACAAGCCTATGCGAAATTAGACGCCCCCTCAACGCCAACAGTTTCCGCTTTCTCATTTTTCCGCTCTTGGCTTATGCAATAATTTCCAGGGGTTCTTCTTGATGTCCTCAACAAAAGCCTCCAGGTCATTATAAATTTTCTCTTCTACCAGTAATTTACCTATAGTCCCCTTTCCGTCTCTCAACCGACCCATGACAATATTTGCCGAATCGGCCAGCGCATCCACTTTCTCGGCCAGGAGTTCGGTAGGGATAGAGTCGTGACCTATGATCGCGTCGCCGCTTCTGAGAAAGTCGTCTGTCTTGGAACCGGGAAAAATCTCCAGGTACTTTTCCCCCAAAAGGCCAAGGGTATTGATAATGGCCATCGAATCCCTTGTGATCTTTATATTCTCATTGTTTATCCAGGCCGTCAACCTTATCTTCGTTTTCTTTTCTCCCTCGTCAAAGAATATATCGATTTTCTCAGTCTGGCCAACGTTGACACCGGCCAATCTGACCGGGGCGCTCTCTGTAATCCCGTTAGCGAAGTTGAAGATAATGCTTATGTAATACCCCTTTCGTATGAGGTACACATCTCCTATGGAAAACACTATTATAAAGAATATAAGTATTCCTATCGCTATAAAGATTCCGACCTTCAGTTCAAAAGCCTTATTTTCTGTTTCCGCCATAATATTGCCTCCTTCAATGAGTCCCGGATCTTTGAAAATTCTCTGTTTTTTCCAGATCCGCCATCCCTGAATTTCTTAGTTGAATCGCTGAACCGACCCAACGCTTATTCGTGTACTTCCAATCGGTAATACGTTACTCTATTTTTCTAGTATTGGTGATAGGCCCCTCGGCCTCTCCGTATACAAACTGCCTCACAATGGGATCTTTTGTATCCCTTATTTCCTCGGGCGTCCCAAGCGCAATGATCTTTCCGTTGTAAAGCATCGCTATCCTATCGGCTATTTTATAGGCGCTTGTCATATCATGCGTAACCGCGATAGAGGTAACTTTCAGTTTATCGTGAAGCTCCAATATCAGATTGTTTATGGCATCCCCCATGATGGGGTCGACGCCGGTTGTCGGTTCATCGTAAAGTATGATTTCGGGTTTCATGCATATGGCCCTGGCCAGGCCAACCCTTTTACGCATCCCTCCTGAAAGTTCGGCGGGCTTGAAATTCTCCACGCCTTCCAGACCCACCAAACTTAAACATTCCCTGACCCTATCCATGATAGCGCTCTTTCTTTTGTTGTAATGCTCTAAAAGGCCAAAAGCCACGTTTTCCCACACAGACAAAGAGTCAAAAAGGGCGGATCCCTGAAACAGCATGCCGAATTTCATCCTTATATCATTGAGCTCTCTGCCTCTTAACTTCGTTATATCCTTCCCGTCTATAATAACCTGCCCAAAATCAGGCCTGAATATACCTATAATATGTCTTAAAAGAACGGTTTTACCGCAACCGCTTCTTCCTATTATAACGGTTGTCTCGCCGGTGTTTATGGTCAAACCCAGGTTGTCCAATACTTTATGAGTTCCGAAATTCTTACACAGATTTATTATTTCTATCATCTCTTCCCACTTGCAGCTATCGTCTATCGTCAACCTATGACTGAAGACCGATGACTTAAAAGCGTACCGTAATCATCTCCCGAAAAAGTACATAAACGCCGTCAACAGACAGTCACAAACTATTATAAGCACAAAACTTCTTACCACGCTTGAGGTGGTAGCCTTACCCACTCCCTCCGCCCCTTCTTTGGCGCGCATTCCTTCGAAACAGGCAACGACACATATGACAATGGCGAACACAAAGCTCTTGTATAAACCATTACGCATATCGCTTTGGGTCAGCGGATCGAAAGTCATCTTCACGTACGTATAATGCGGTATGCGAAGCTTGCAAACCCCAACCAGATAACCTCCTGTAATCCCTATAAAGTCCGAGTAAATCGTCAACGTGATAAGCGAGATAAGCAGTGCCCAGAATCTGGGAACGACAAGGTAGTTTATCGGATTGGTTGCCAATGCCTCTAAAGCATCTATCTGTTCGGTCACTTTCATAGTGCCGATCTCTGCGGTTATGGCTGCCCCGCACCTGCCGGCGACAATAAGAGCTGTAAGAACCGGCCCCAACTCCCTTATCATAGAAAGGGCGACGAGTGACGCTATGTACATCTCCGCCTGAATCTTCTGCATCTGATAAGCGCTCTGCAAAGCGAGGACCATACCTGTGAATAGACTTATGAGAGATACTATAGGTAGGCTGCTTGCGCCGATCTTCTCTGCTTGCTTTATAACGTGCCTGACCCTAAAAGGCGGGTGTATAATCCAATAAAGTATTTCGCTGAAAAATACCGTAACGCCGCCGATATATCTGATAAACGCTAACGCTTTTTCGCCTAATGCCTCGAACTTTCTTTTAACATTCAACATCTCAAGCGTAGGCTACGAAATGTCGCGCAATCATTACGCAACATACTGTAACCCCTCCCGTTAAAACCTTACCTTGTGCGCGACTCCCACAAACTCTCCTTCGTCCCCAAGGGTCATCTGCAAACTTCCGCTACTGTCAAGTTTATATTCTAGGTCGATTTCACCTGTTTTCTCTTTTGACATGACATCTTTCATGAATGTCTTAAAGCTCAATTTAAATTCATCGCCCAGAAACTTCTCGGCCTTGACCGTCGAACTTCCGCCTTCTTTTATTATATTCCACCCTTCCCATACAAAGAAATCCTTGTCTGTATCAAAATAAACCCCTTCGAACGCCTTATTATCCTTAAGCCGGGTCAAATCAATCTCGCCTCCAACGGTAATGTAGCCTTCGGCTCTGCTGATTCTGGAATCATATATCGAAATTATCGGGCCTTTGCCTTTCAAATTTCCGATAATCGAATCGAACCTCATATCGTCCAGCCTGCCGTTCTGGACATCCAGGTGCGCCGTAAGACCGGGTTCCTTCATAGGGCCTTTAAGAATGAAGTTGCCGCTCATTATTCCGGAAACTACTCCCTGCGCGCTCCCGGCCGCAAAATAGTCTTCCAAAGCCAAATTTGATACTACACAGTTTAAAAACAGATAATGGATAGACGCTAATCTTATGTACCCGTTGCCTGCTATTTCGCCACCTATCTTGAATCCCGTCAGATTCAGCATCTTCTTGGCCATATCATAATTTAAGGAAATATCTATGTCCTTGCCTAAAGGCCTGTAGTTAAAAATCAAGTTTTTAAAAATAACCCGCCCTTCTCTTATGCCTCTTTTATCCACGGTAACAGTCGCATCGAATTCACCTACGAGATCCACATCATTAAGGGTCGATCCGTCCTGGGCCAACCATCTGACGGGGTTTATGTGCCTCATTTTACCGTGCACCACAAAAGTCTTTTTTTCACTTTTTATCTCTAAATCAACGAAACCCTTTTTTTGATTTATGCGAAATTTTGAAACCCTTTCTTCATCTATCGAACCTTTAACGAAAACCTTATCCTTATCGCCCAAGCTAAGGTATCCCGATACATTCAGTTTTTTTTCCTTACTCTCCAGTTCAAAAAAACCGTTTACATAGTCTCTATTTCTCTTGCCCACGAACAGCCGAATCTTCTCCTGGTCGTCAAGGCTTGACATCGCCGGTATCTTCTTCAAAAGCGGATACCATAGCCTGTAATCGATCTCCATCCGTTCTATATTGAAGCTTGGAACGTTTCCCTGCCGAGAATAGATGTTCACCTCTTCTGAAATAAGATTTCTGAAAATCCCGCCTTTGATGCTGCCGACATCGACCCGGACCCCGCTGGAAAGCAACTCTTCCAGCTGCCGCTGGGCAAATTCCCTGAAAAACGAGGAGGCATAGGTCTCGCAAAACAGAAAAGCCGTGCTCAGAAAAAGTACGTTCAAAACACAGATCTTTCTTCTTCTTATGGATTTGATCCTTCTCATTTTTATCCATTCCTGCAGCGTGCGATATACCTGCCCTGCTTAAACTTTCTCCTTTTTAGCATCGCTTGTAATACTGTCAAATGCCAAACGGTCGCCTTTTACATCTACCCTGACGCTGCCACCGTTCTTAAGCTTCCCGGCAATAATCTCTTCGGCCAGGGGATTTTCCAAAAATCTCTGGATAGTCCTCTTGATAGGTCTGGCGCCAAATATCTTATCAAACCCTTTCTCGACCAGGAAATCTTTAGTCTGAGGCGTAAGCTCGAATTTTATATTCTGTTCTTTAAGCCGTGACTGGACTTCCTGAATCTCAAGGTCGACTATTTTCTGCAGATCATCTTTGTTGAGGCTTCTAAAAACTATTATATCGTCTACCCTGTTTAAAAATTCCGGCTTGAATACCTTTTTGATCTCCTCAAGCAGCCTAGTCTTCATATCTTTATATGACTCTTCTTCTTTTTCAACCGAACGGAATCCGATAGAGCCCTGTTTCCTCAGCAGTTCCGCGCCTATGTTAGAAGTCATAATAAGGATGGTATTCTTAAAATCGACTTTTCTGCCGAACGAATCTGTAAGACGGCCTTCTTCGAGAAGCTGCAAAAGTATGTTGAACACATCCGGGTGGGCCTTTTCTATCTCATCCAGAAGAATAACTGCGTACGGGCGCCTTCTGACCTTCTCGGTAAGCTGGCCGCCTTCTTCATAACCGACATAGCCGGGAGGGGCTCCGACCAGCCTGGAAACATTAAACTTCTCCATATATTCAGACATATCCACCTGGATAATAGCGTCTTCGTCGCCAAACATAAATTCGGCCAATTTCCTGCCTAACAGAGTCTTGCCCACGCCTGTCGGCCCCATAAATATGAATGAACCTATGGGCCGGCGGGGATCTTTTATGCCAGCCCTGGAACGCCTTACGGCGCTGGCGATAGCGCTTATGGCTTCATGCTGGCCTATAACCTTCCCGTCCAGCTCATCCTCCATCTTTATGAATTTGGCCGTTTCTTTCTCCTCGAGCTTAAGCAAAGGAATGCCAGTCCATTTAGACACAATAAACGCGATGCTCTCCTCGGTAACCGTTGGGATCTTCTTGCCCTGGGTTTCCTTCCATTGTTTTTTGACCCTTATTAAAAGTTCCTTCGCCTTCCTTTCCTCATCTCTATATTTGGCCGCTTTCTCAAAATCCTGGCTTTTGACAGCCGCTTCTTTCTCCTGCCTAAAGCTTTCTATCTTGTCTTCCATCTCTTTCATATCGGGAGGCGCGGTCATGGTGGAAAGGTGCGACCGGGCTCCCGCTTCATCTATCAGGTCGATGGCTTTATCGGGCAGGAAACGGCCGCTTATATATCTATCGGAGAACTTAGCCGCTGCCTCCAGCGCCTCATCAGTAAACTTCACTTTATGATGGGCTTCGTATTTGTCTCTCAAGCCCTTGAGAATCTCTATAGTCTCTTCTATGGTGTTCGGCTCTACAACGATTGTCTGGAATCTTCTTTCAAGCGCCGCGTCTTTCTCGATATGTTTTCTATATTCATCCAGCGTGGTCGCCCCTATGCACTGTATTTCCCCGCGGGAAAGAGCGGGTTTCAGTATATTGGAAGCGTCTATCGCCCCCTCGGCTCCTCCGGCCCCGACCAGCGTGTGCAGCTCATCGATAAAAACAATTACATCCGGAGAACTCCTTATCTCGTCCATCACCGCCTTGATGCGTTCCTCAAATTGCCCCCTGTACTTTGTGCCGGCTACCATAAGGGCAAGATCAAGTATGATTATCCTTTTATCTTTAAGAAGTTCCGGTATTTCAGACGCAATGATCTTCTGGGCCAGTCCCTCCACGATAGCGGTCTTTCCTACACCTGCCTCACCCAATAAAACGGGATTGTTCTTTGTGCGCCTGGATAAAATCTGTATGACCCTTTCTATCTCGTTATTCCTTCCTATAACAGGATCAAGTTTGTTTTCTTTAGCGAGTTTTGTCAGATCCCTCCCGAACGCATCCAGGGCAGGCGTCTTCCCCTTCCTTGTCTTTTGAGTCTGGCCATAACCGGGGATGGAAGAGCCCAATAAGCTCATGACCTCCATCCTGACCTTATCCAGGTCCAACCCGAGATTCATCAATACCTGGGAAGCAACGCCTTCGCCTTCGCGAAGCAAGCCCAACAAAAGATGTTCTGTGCCGATATAATTATGCCCCAGCTCCCTGGCCTCCTCCATGGCAAGTTCTATAACCCTTTTCGCTTTAGGCGTAAATGGGATATCGCCTGATACGATGGTGGCAGGGCCGGGCTGGACAAGTTTTTCCACTTCAAATCTTATCTTGTCGGAATTCAAGCCGAGACTAGCCAAAACTGCGGCAGCCACGCCTTCGCCCTCCCTGATAAGTCCTAACAGAATATGTTCTGTCCCTATATAATCATGATTAAAACGCTTGGCTTCCTCTTTCGCTAAAAGAATTACCTTGCGCGCTCTTTCGGTGAACCTGTTAAACATCGCCATTTTTATACATCCTCCATTTTTACTTAATGCGGATTGCGGCAGGTCTTCCATCTTGAGTGTGAAACTGCTTACATCCTACCCTGGCAGGCAGGTGTAAGGACAGATCAGCGGTATCCTTCACTGATATCCGCACATATCCGTGTTAAATGTGATTTTCTCTTTATTATTTCTCTCCTTTTAATCTTTCCCTGATCAGATCCGCCCTTTTGTAATCTCTCTGATTCGGGGTTAAAAGCTTGCCTTCCATCTTCTGAAGATGTGCGGGCTGAGTCAGGATAAAAAGCTCGTTTATCTGAATCTTGTCAACATTGCCTACTATATCCAGGTCTACGCCCAGGCGAATGGTCGAAAGTAATTTTATCGTCTCGGCGCTTGTAATAATGCGTGCGCTTTTTAATGTTCCGTAGGCGCGCCATATCTTATCCACCATTTCTTCCTTATTCTTTGCCATAAGGATACTGCGCGTTGACTCTTCCCGTTTCACAAGTTTATCCACGATACCGCCGATTTTGTCTATTAAATCGTTTTCCGAATGCCCCAGCGCAAGCTGGTTTGAAACCTGAAAGAAGTTTCCTATAGCTTCTGTTCCTTCGCCGTAAAACCCGCGCATCGTCAATCCGAGCTTTGATATGGCCTGGAAGACCTTGCCGATCTGGTTAGTCATTACAAGCGCCGGAAGATGCAGCATAACGGATGCCCGCAAACCCGTGCCTGTATTTGTAGGGCAAGCCGTGAGATAACCCCACTTGCTGGAAAATGCGTAAGTGACCCTGTTGCTTATGTCCGTATCGATTTCATCGCACATATGCCAGGCCTCGATGATATTAAAACCCGATTGCAGAACCTGGATCCTGAGATGGTCCTCTTCGTTAACCATGATGCTGACTATCTCTTTATCATCTATAACCAGACCTTTGTATTCGGGGTCGATCACATGCTCCGGGCTCATAAGATGCCTTTCGACCAGGAACTGCCTGTCGATTTCCGTCAGATCCTTCATACTCAAGAAAAGGCTTTTCTTCATAAACTTACTCTTATCTATAGCCCCTTTAGCGGTGTTTAGGATGCCTTCTTTTTCTTTCGGTTTGGCCCAGTTGAAAAAAGAAAAACCATTTAGGTTCCTGGCGAGCCGTATTCTGGCAGAAATCACAATATTAGATTTTGGGCCTGTGCCTCTCAACCATTCGCTTTTTTTATACAGCAAGTCTTCTAACTTCATTTTTTCTGCTCCTTGCTAACAGCTCTGACCTGGTCCCTTAAACGCGCTGCCTCCTCGAACTCCTCTGACTGAATCGCTTTTTCGAGTCTTGCTCTTAAGTCATCTAACAGCGTCGCCTTGTCGTGAACAAGCTCTTTTCTGGCCGGCGTTTTACCGACATGATTTTCAGAACCATGTATCTTTCTGAGCAACGGACTTAACTGATCTTTGAATGTCTCGTAACATTTAGGGCATCCCAATCTTCCCATCTTCCTGAAGTTTTGAAAAGTAAAGCCGCAGGAAGGGCATTTGACATCTTTATCTATTTCCTCTTTCTCCACGACCGGCACAAGATCCGTCAGTCCAGAAAGCAAATCGGCTAACCCAAAATGTTCCTCCATCTCCTCGCTTTTTTCCCTTGCGCATTGCTCGCACAGATGAAGCTTTGATACGTTATTATTGATTATCTCAGTGAGATGGACCGTCGCTTCCCTCTTGTGACATACATCGCATTGCATCTGTTGCTCCTATGTTAAAAGTAACCAGAAACCAGAGTTGTTTCTGGTTTCTCACATCAATATCGCACCCCGTCTACCTTTGTAAATCTGTGGAATTCTTCCAAAAGCAGTTTTGTCACCTGGCCGGGTCTGCCGGAGCCTATTTTTTTATTATCGATCCGCACGACAGGCACAATTTCGGCGGCGGTGCCGGTCAAAAAGCATTCGTCAGCCCTATAAAGATCTTTTAAAATAAGCATCCTCTCTTT
>MHFD01000021.1:53055-61435 GCA_001804045.1 Omnitrophica bacterium RBG_13_46_9 | reverse complement strand
TAACCGAATTCCTCGTAATGCCGTTAAGGGCGCCTATGTTCACCGGCGAAGTGATAAGCGTAGCGTTGTCCACTATGAATATGTTATCACCGGTGCATTCGGCGACAAAACCGTCATGGGTAAGCATAATCGCCTCTTCGACACCCGCGTCTATAGCGTTTATCTTCGCAAGGATATTGTTAAGGTAGTTCAGGGATTTTATCTTCGGGTCGATCGCCTGCGGCAAATTCCTTCTTACGCTTGCCGTTATTATTTTTAGCCCCTTCTCATAGAACTCCTTGGGGTATAACGATATTTTGTCCGTGATTATGAAAATCGTACCTCCGGACTTACATTTCCGCGGATCAAGGCCTAAATCCCCGGGGCCCCTTGTAACCACCAGGCGAATATAAGCGTTTCGTAACTTGTTCTTTCTTAATGTCGCCACGACCGCTTGTATCATACGGTTTTTATCGATCTCTATTTTAAGCCGAATGGCTTCGGCCGATCCGTACAGTCTATCGATATGCTCATTTAACCTAAACACAAGGCCGTCGTAACTTCTTATACCTTCAAACACGCCATCCCCGTAAAGAACGCCGTGATCAAAGATAGAAATCTTTGCTTTGTTTTTATCTACAAATTTGCCGTTCAAGTAAATTTTAGAACCCATTGCGTACTCCGTATTTTATAGCATAAATTCGAAATTCAGAATCTCAATTCTCTAAACTCATGTGTTTATAATTTGTTTCGAGTTTTGATACGCGGGTTTTGGATTTTCGATTTGAATTTCTTCCACTACACCGTCCGTTATCCTGAATCTCTTGTCGAAATCACCTCTTATGCGCTCATCATGGGTAACTATGACAAGAGCCATATCATGTTTTTCTCTGAGCGCCCAGATGCAGTCAGTGACCTCTTGCCCGATTTTTGAATCAAGGTTGCCGATAGGCTCGTCACACAAAAGTATCTCAGGGGAATTTATGAGGGAACGCGCTATCGCCGCCCTTTGCGACTGCCCCCCTGAAACCTCCGCAGGCCTGTGATTCGACCTATCCTCAAGCCCAACCAACTTAAGAAGATTTTTTGCCTTTTTCCTTATAGCCCTCAAGCCTTCTTTTGTCTTTCTACTTTTAATAAAGGCCGGCAACATAACATTTTCCAAGACCGTAAACTCCGGCAACAGATGATAAAACTGAAATACAAAACCTATCCTTTCATTTCTGATTCCTGACCGCACGCTATCCGATAGACTGTAAAAATCCGTCTCATCAAAAAGAAGAACGCCTGTTGTCGGTTTATCGAGCCCTCCGAGTAGATGTAACAGCGTTGATTTGCCGGCGCCCGAAGGACCGGTAATAAGCACAGACTCTTTCCTGCGTATTTCCAAATGAATTTCTTTAACCGCTTCTATCTTTGTTTCACCCTGGTAATACGTCTTGCTTAGATGTAATGCTTTTATCATTTCTGCCTTATCCCGGATCACCGCCGTCCTGTATAACGTGTTATCATTACCTTCGCATATCGCAGGTTTCTTAAGGTTGCTCCCGTTTTATGTTGCAGAGGTTGCATATGTTGCTTTTTCGAATTTATGTAACCTCTGCAACATTTAGCAACTTCTGCAACATTTGCAACCTTTTTCGAAAGAGATTGCTTCGTCGTCGCTTCGCTCCTCCTCGCAATGACAGAGGAGAGTCGCTTGCAATAACGCTATCCTTCGAATCGTCCTACGTCTAAACGACCGAAGGGAGCGGACGTCCCACGTCCTATGTAACGAGCAAATAGTTAGAATCGAATCGTCCCACGTCCCACGTCCCACGTCCCACGTAACGTGCTATTACGAATACCGGCGAACCTCTAACTTCTCACTCATACCGTATCGCTTCGACCGGATTCAGCCGGGATGCCTTCCATGCCGGATAGAGAGAGGCCGTTACGGCCAAAATAACCGAAAATACCGCTATCACGGATATGTCCAGCGGCTCTATTTTGACGGGTATATCGTTCAGATAATATATATCGCTGGGAAACAGTTCAAAACCTGTCAGCTTCTCTACAAAATCTGCTATAGAATTTATGTTGCGCGCTATAAGAATACCCAGTACGCTGCCAAAAAATACCCCGATAAAACCGACAAAAAAACCGACAAAGATAAATACGGCTCTTATATCACTGGCCCTGGCGCCTATGGCCCGCAATATCCCTATGTCTTTTGTCTTTTCCATAACCTGCATTATCAGGGAACCGGCTATGTTAAAACATGCCACAACGATTATAAGCGCTAAAATTATAAACATCATCTTCTTTTCTATGGCCAGGGCCCTCATTAGGTTCTTATCCAGATCCATCCAGGTTTTTATAACAAAGGGATACCGGAATGAATCTTGCAAAGAGGTCCGTATTCTGTTCACGTTAAATTCATTATCCACCTTTAATCCTATACCCGATACACCATTCTTTCCAAACAGGTCTTTTGCGTCCTCCAGGCTTATAAAAACCAGATTGGCGTCATAGTCGTACCTACCGGAAGTAAAGGTGCCGACAACGGTAAAATCCTTTTTTCGCTTGCCATCGGGTGAAAAGAGGGAGATCCTGTCATTATCTTTTAGCATAAGCGACTTAGAAAGCTCATTTCCCAAAATGACACCTTCTTTTCCGAAATTCAATCCTCCGGATCCTACATATTCGCTTATGTTGCTTACAAATTCTTCCCTTTTACTGTCTAAGCCGCGCACAATAATGCCAACCACGCCATCCTTGCATTTCAAAAAAGTGGGTTCATCTATAAAAGGCGAGCTTGCTATGATATGCTCGTTCTTGTTTAAAATATTGATAATCTCTTCTTCGTTCTCTATGCCGCCTTTCTTTAATAATATTATGTGCGAATAGGTCCCTATGATCCTTTCTTTAATCTCTATATCAAATCCCGTCATTATGGATATGACCACGATTAAAGCCGATACCCCGATCATGACGCCGAGGATAGAGATAACGCTTATTATGGAAATAAACTTTTCTTTACTTCTGGTCAAATACCTTAGTCCTACGAATGCTTTCCAGCTCATGACTAACCTTTTTTTCAAACCTGATTATAGAGATTTTATAAATATTGCGCAGACTGGGTTTCTATCTGCGTGATCTACTTTTGCACATTGACAGCTAGGAATCCGTTTAATCATTTTTCCTCCTTAAGCTGGGGGAAAAATATCACTTCACGAATATTCGCCGAATCCGTCAATAGCATGACCAGTCTATCTATCCCAACCCCGAGTCCGCCTGCCGGCGGCATGCCGTATTCTAGAGCCCGGATAAAGTCCTCATCGATCTGTCCACCGGCTTCCTCAAACCGCTTTCTCTGTTCAATAGGATCGTTAAGCTCGGAATAAGCATTGGCGATTTCAAGGCCACCTACAAACAGCTCAAACCTATCGGTAAGCTCGGGGTTATCTTTCTTTCTCTTCGCTAGGGGGCAGAGCTCCTTAAACCAATCCACGACAAACACCGGATGATCATGCGCTTTTGGCTCTACTAGTTCTCCTATAATATTCAATAACTGCGTCCTCGATATCTCTTTATTATTTTCAGTGATCCTGACGCCTTTTTTCTCCAGTTTTTGGGTCAGTATCTTCTTGTCATCGGTGGGCTCTATATCATACATGTTCTTCATGACTTCCGCAAACGAAATCCGTTCCCATTCCGTAAGATCGATCGTCCTGCCCTGGTATTCTATCTTCTCTTTGCCCAAGACATCCCTCGCCACAACCCTTATAATCTCCTCGATAAGTTCCATCATCCCTTCGCAATCTGAGTAGGCCCTGTAGACTTCAAGCATAGTAAACTCGGGATTATGTCTTGTTGAGATGCCTTCATTCCGAAAGGACCGGTTTATCTCATATATTTTTTCGAACCCCCCCACCAGGAGTTCCTTTAAATACAGTTCAGGGGCTATGCGCAAATACAGGTCCCTATGCAAGACCTGATGATGCGTCTTAAATGGGTTACCCGTTGCGCCTCCGGGAATCGGGTGCATCATCGGTGTTTCCACTTCTAGAAAACCTTTAGCGTTTAAAATTTCCCTTATCTTGTTTATTACGGCAGTCCTTACCCTGAATATCCGTTTTACGTCTTTATTTACCGTTAAATCTACATATCTCTGCCTGAACCTCGTCTCGATATCTTTAAGGCCGTGCCATTTTTCGGGAAGGGGCCGTAGGGCTTTTGACAATATGGTAATATCGGAAAGTTTAACGGTTTCTTCTCCGGTCCGTGTTTTAAAAAGCTCGCCTTTCGCTCCTACAATGTCTCCGATATCAAGTTTTTTTATGAAGGAGAACTTATCATCGCCAAGCACGTCCTTCCCGGCATAAAGCTGGATCCTTCCGGTTGAATCCTCAATATCGTAAAATATGGCTTTCCCGTGCTCCCTGACAGCCATAAGCCGCCCAGCTATGGAAAAGGAGTTTCCTTCCTTAAAATTATCCCTTAATTCCTTTATGGAGCAGTCCGTTTGATACCGCCCTCCAAAGGGGTATATGCCAAGCGATTCTATCTCTTTCAGCTTCTCTCTTTTTTGTTTCTCTATATCGCTTAAATGTGGCATTTTTTTTCCTTTTTGTGTGGATTTACTATAGATATATTTCGAATATATTTCGAATATAAGGATCTATATTAGGTATATAATTATATATAAGGAATACTATTATGTCAAATATATTAAATTCGCGCTTATTTATGGGATGTATTATTGATTTCAAAAAATTATATTGACACAACCGCCTGTTTTTACTACACTTAGAATATGCCTGACAGCCACAAAAAAGGTATTATTACCATTGCCTTTGACGATGCATATCAAGATACCTATATACACGCCATAAGATACCTAACCGGGCTAAATATAAAATCCACCGTTGCCGTCCCTTCGTCTTTTATAGGAAATATATTTGAAAACCGGCGTATTGTGGGGCTAAGAGAGCTCAAAGATATCATCGACTCCGGTCATGAAATTGCATCGCATACTATTTCCCATCCAAATCTGCTTTCTCTTAGTTCAAAGGATAGGAAAGCGGCAATTTATGAAATCGAAAAGTCCAAAAAGGAGCTGCAGGGCCTTTTGAGCTGCAGGGTCGAATCTTTTGTATTTCCGTATATAAAGAAAAATCAATCGAGGGCGCTCCGTTTAAAAGCCGAAGCTCACTATAAATCCGCAAGGATAACGCGTAACTTGCCTTGCTTTAATAAAATTCCGCTAAAAGACCCTTATTCCATCGAAGGTTTTTCTGTCATGAAAAAACACTCGCTTTCTTACCTCAATAGACAGATCGACCTTGCCGGAAAAAAGCATCTTTGGCTCATGGAAGTGTTCCACCTTGTAGGCAAAAAGAATACCTTGAGCGCCCACAGGCCAAAACCGTATAGGTATTTCATGCATATCGACGATTTTAGAAAGCATGTCCAATACATAATCTCAAAGAACATTCTTGTCCTGACACAAAAAGAAGCTGTGAAGATACTCTCAACAAATTGATATTTGACATTCCCGACGGTTTTTATGGAATATAAAAAATTGGCGACGGCCGCTTTAATCGACAAATGCATAGACAGGGATCCATTGGCATGGGCGGAATTTTTTGACAGGTTCTCACCGTTAATAACATTTTCGATAAAAAGGGCTTTATGGAATTATTGCGTTGAGCCGGGCATGGCCCAGGAAGAGGCGAAAGAAATAACTCAAAACATAATGGCCTCTCTATGGTCTAAGAATAGGCTTGACGAGGTAAGAGAAAGAGACAATATAGACTATTGGCTGGCGATCACGGCGAGGAATGCAACCATAAATCATCTGAAGGCAAACCGAAAATACGCCTTGGTCTCCGACCAGTCGTATTTCGAAAAACTCCCCCAAAAAGAGTCCATTGCGGAAATCAAAGGAACTGAAGCGGAAAATCCGGAGGAAAGGCTAAAAGAAATTTATAAGCTTTTAACGGCAAGGGAAAAGATCATATTTAAACTCTATTTTAAAAAGGAGCTGACCTTAAAGGATATATCAAAAATAGTAGGCGCGCCGCTGGGCACCATATCTTCCGCAATCACTAGAATGCGCCATAAAATAAGACGGGGCTGATTTATACCATGCTCCGCGTATCCCTTGCGATAAGTCATGGGAATTTAAAAAAATTGCAGCAAAATCCGGTCTTCGTTGTCTATATATTATGGAGGAGTAAAAATGGAAAAACTGGATATATGTCTGTCAGAGCCAGCTCTTAATGATTACCTGGCCGGCGGGGTATCGGAAGAAAAGAAGGCACAAATAGAAAGCCATCTTAAGGATTGCGATTACTGCCTTGAAAAAGTGGTATTCGCCTATCAGTCGGTTAATGAATTTAACAAAAAGCGAAGAAAAGGGGTGAAGGCAATGGGACCGGATTGGAAAAAAAACCTGTGGTTAATCGGTGCCGTTTTGGCGTTTGTTCTCTCATTTTTTGTCCGGCCTTTTTTTATACAGTTCCTGGCAGCCTCAATCCTTCTCGGGGTCAAGTGGATATTCGACAGTGTAAATGCGCGCATTCTTATTATGATATATGAGGCCTGGAAAAAGGGCGGCGAAAAGGAGACCTCGAAGATTTTCAGGGATTTCAGGGAGAGGTAATGCCGTCAGGCGAGTTTCCTGCCGTTTTTGTCGAATATATCAAACCGGGCAAGCTTGAGTTTCTGGAGAATAAATTTTATGGCCGTTGCGATAACCCCAACCCCATAGATAACGCTTCTTTTAAACCCTATAGACGAAGATTCCCTCGTATATCGCGAAGGGGCGGTTATCTCTCCTATTCTATACCCAAAGTAGACGGCCTGGGCCAGTATCTCATTATCAAAGATAAAATCGTTTGAATTTTCCAATATGGGAAGACCAAGGAGGGCTTTCCTAGAAAACGCCCTATACCCAGTATGATATTCCGAAATCTTCTGGCCAAGCAATAGGTTTTCCATAAAGGTAAGCAGCCTGTTTGAAACATACTTATAGAGCGGCATACCTCCCTTACGCGCCATGCCGCCCAGGATCCTGGAACCCAGGACTATATCAAACATATCCGATACGATGAGCCCCGCTATAGCGGTTATCAGTTTAGGCGGATATTGATAATCCGGATGAAGCATGATTACTATATCCGCGCCCTTCTCGAGCGCTTTCTTGTAACATGTCTTCTGGTTTGCGCCGTAACCTCTATTTTCTTTATGGACATAAATCTCAAGCCTTAATTCTTTGGCGACTTCGGCGGTTTTATCCGTACTGAAATCATCCACTAAAATAATCTCATCCACAATATCCTTGGGTATTTCGTCATAGGTCTTTTTCAGCGTCTTTTCCGCGTTGTACGCGGGCATTACCACGACTACTTTCCTGCCTTCTAACACATGCGCCTCCTTTAGGATATATTGAATTTACTATACCACAAAAAGAGAGACATGACAACCTCCCCAACCTCGTAGGTTGGATTAGCAGACTTGATAAAATATCGGTCCAACCTACGAGGTTGGGGCGGTTGTTCAAAAAATTTTAAAAAAATATGCAGCAAAACGGCACCTTCGTTGTCTTATATATAAGGAAGAACGATCTGTCATGCGCTTGCGGTAAGCGTCGTGTCGGATCAGACGCTCATTAACAGGGAGGTGTAACATGGTGAGCGAAATTCTTAACGTGAAAGTGGACAAACTCGTAAAACTCGAAGGTGAGGGGAAGGTGAAGGCGTTCTGCGATCTTCTTTTCGGCGAACTCTTTCTCATAAAGGGATTCAGGGTCGTTGAAGGCGAAAAAGGCCTTTTTGTAGGCATGCCGCAGCAGCAAAGCAAGCAGGGAAAATGGTTTAATGTATTTATTCCTGCTACGGACGAAATCAGGGAGTACATAAAAGAGGTGGTGCTCCAGAACTATCAAACCGGAGAATAACGTAAAAATGAAAGGTAGAAACCGCGTCCTGGGAAAAAAAGGTGAAGACATAGCGGCGCGGTTTCTATCCCGTAAAGGCTACACGTTGATAAGTAGAAATGTCAGGACATACGTCGGCGAGATAGACATTGTTGCGCGAAAAAAATGCATGACGGTTTTTGTCGAAATAAAAACCAGGGGCTCCCTGTGTTTCGGACCGCCATACCTCTCCGTAACGGAGAAAAAGAAGAAGAAATTGATACAATGCGCATTATGTTACCTAAAAATGAAAAATATGTCGGATACGCCGTGGCGTATTGACATCATCTCTATAGAGATCAAACGCTTTTTACGGTTTATAAATAAAGTAAAGATAGAGCATTTTGAAGACGCAATAGAGGAATAAGTGGAGATTAGCCATGATTACCAGATCGCTTTCGTGCGCTGTAATAGGTATAGAATCATACAAAGTCGATG
>MHFD01000021.1:50146-53023 GCA_001804045.1 Omnitrophica bacterium RBG_13_46_9 | reverse complement strand
TTCAATATAATAGGATTGCCTGATACCGCCATACGGGAATCTAAGGATAGGATAAAATTCGCGATAAGAAATTCGGGATATATGCTTCCGCGGGGGAAAATAACGGTTAACCTAGCCCCCGCAAATATCAAAAAGGAGGGGAGCGGGTTCGACTTGCCTATAGCCCTTTCAATATTATGTTCGATCGGCATACTTAAACAAGATACACTAGTGGAATACGCCATCTCCGGGGAGTTATCATTGGACGGAAAGCTAAAAGAGGTAAAAGGCGCGCTACCGATGTCTCTGGGGCTTAAGGAAAAAGGAGTTAAGAAGCTGATATTGCCAAAAAGGAATTTAATAGAAGTCAGCGAGGTAACCGGTATAAAAATTTACGCCATGGAGAGCCTGAATAATGTGATAAGCCTTTTAAACAACAAATTGGAAATAGAGCCGCAAAATAAAAATATACGATTTAAAACAAAATGTAAAAGCGAATTCAGGATCGACTTCACCGACGTCAAGGGCCAAGAACACACAAAAAGGGGCCTCGAGGTGGCGGCTGCGGGCGGCCACAACATCCTTCTGATAGGCCCGCCCGGCTCAGGAAAAAGCATGCTGGCAAAAAGGCTTCCGACCATACTTTCGGACATGACAATAGATGAAGTCCTGGAAACTTCTAAAATACACAGCGTTGCCGGGTTACTCTCTCCCAATAAAGGCCTTATTCGCAACCGCCCTTTTAGAGACCCTCACCATACGATTTCTGACGCGGCACTGGCCGGGGGCGGAACAAATCCGATGCCGGGAGAGATCAGTCTAGCCCACAACGGCATCTTATTCCTTGATGAACTTCCTGAGTTTAAAAGGAGCGTCCTGGAGCTCCTGCGGCAGCCAGTAGAAGACGGGAAGATCAGGATTTCAAGAGTGCAAAGTAACGCTATATACCCCTGCCGCTTCATGCTGACCGCAGCCATGAACCCCTGCCCGTGCGGTTATTTTACCGACCCCAAGAAAGAATGCCACTGCACGCCGTATCAGATACAGCGTTACCTGTCAAAAATCTCGGGCCCCCTTCTTGACAGGATTGACATACATCTGAACGTGCCGCGGCTCAATTACGGGGAATTATCCGGGCGAAGAAAAGGTGACCCATCCCAAGCGATACGCGAGCGCGTAAACAAAGCAAGGAAAATACAGGAAGCGCGCTATAAGGGAACTCCGTGCCTTTTTAACGCCCGCCTGGAATCAAAAGAGCTGGATGCATATTGCAGGCTTGAAAAGGAAGCCGAAGAGCTACTCAAAATGGCTATTTTGGAACTGGGTATCTCCGCAAGGGCATATGACAAGATCCTAAAGGTGGCGCGAACGATAGCTGATTTGGAGGAAAAAGACGCGATCGAAGCAGGGCATATTTCCGAGGCGATATCATACAGGAGCCTGGACAGGGACTTCTGGATAATGTAAAGTTATCCACAATATTAGCGGAGGTTTAAACCTCCGCTAATATTCTAACCAGGTCAAAACAGTGTTTAAAAGTAACCGCTCTTCTGTAAATTCTTACCCGATGCTTCGTTAGCCATTTTACATTGCGGGCAGATACCTTGCATTGCTCTTGCTAGTCTATAAAGAAAGTTCTCCTTTTTACTGTTCCTTGTGAACTTACACAGAGGACATCCTCCACAAGCCCTTACGGCTTTTTCTTTATCCATCATCCCTCCCTAAAGTTACCCCCCAGCCGCAGAGGGGGGCTTAAACCTCCTCTACTATTTCTTTCATTTTATATCCGGAACGCTGATGTATAACCGGTCTTGGCAATATTCGATTTCTTTTGGAAATGGTCTATTAAAAATGACCTTGTATCCCGGGATTTTAAGATCTTCCGCGGAAAGGATAACAGCTTTCTTTTGGTCGATCATTTTCTGAATTTTTTCCGATTCTCCCGTACATGCATAGGACAATTTTGGGAAGTAATACGGTAAAATCTGGACTCTTTTTCTGTCATTTATAATTACAGCGATGGCGTCCCTTGTAAAATTGACAATATAATAAGACGGGTCGTTTTCTGAAATCTTTTGTAAAATTTCATTATAAAAGTCGCAATAACTTTTAGCCAAAAGCTTCCCGCGGAATACTCCGATTTCAGTCGTTGATACGCCTTTACCCTTTAAAATATCCGGATTCCAGGGTATATAAGCTGAACTGGTGCGCTTAAAAATCAAGCTATTCATAAAAACGCAGCAAAGAACGCAAAGCGGCAGCAATAAGGCAAATCTGAATCCGGTTTTCCATGACCTAAAGACCTTTATATATAAATATATAAAAATCCCCACTCCCAGCGAGGCGCCATTATTAAGCCTGAGTATTTCATACATATGGAAGGAATCCATGTACCCAAAAAGGGAAAATACACAAATGGCTGCTATGATATTTTCATGTCTGTTTAAAGCCTGTTTTTGTAGTAATGTTTTTTTCAGAAAGTACAAGAACATAAACGCATTCAAGAAAAAAACCATCGTATAAAAATATGATCTCGAGTCTGTGAGCGCGCAGGTTCTGGCCAGAAATATGTTCTTCAAAAAAACTAAAAATAGGAAAGGCAAAGACCTGGTTTCCTCATAAAGTGATATTTGTACCGTTTGCTGGCTTATGAGTTCATTTATGGCGTTATTGTAAAGTAAGAAACCGAAATAAATGATTATCGGGACGGTAAACCCTAGCCCGATGGATAAAAATTTTTTAAAAATATCCCCTTTAGAAGTCTTTGAAACAAATGTTTCATAAGCCAGTAAAAATAGAAACGGGAACAAGGTCGATGGTACTGATGAGTATCTCGCCAAAATCGAAAAGCCTAAAAAAATACCCGGCAGAAAAAGATTAGTAGAGGATTTTTGTTGC
>MHFD01000021.1:47822-50060 GCA_001804045.1 Omnitrophica bacterium RBG_13_46_9 | reverse complement strand
TCTTTTTATATCCAGCGCATTTACATACATCAATCCCCAGTGATGACTGTCAAGGTTTACGCGCGATTCGATAAAGCTGAACCAAAAACTTAAAAAGCATATAAAGAGAGTGAAAACATCAAAAATTGCCCCGTTTTTAAAGCCAAAATTCAAGTCTAATCCAATCCTTCCGGATTTGGCCTGATTAGTGGACATGTGGTAGTTTAACCGTCTTTCCGGGTTTATTTTTCACAATAAACTGTATATCCCAAAGGATCATCCGGTGAACCTATTTTCAACAAAATCAACAAATGGCTACTAAATGTCAAGCACATAATCGGAATTATGAAGAGAATGCCGAAAAATACCTGATTTATTATTCTCAGCAAAAAACTGTTGTATCCGCGAAAAATAATTCTATAAAATAACGCATTCAGTTTTGAAAACGCTACCACTATATCGCTGCCTCTGTTTTTAACGATTATATTCTTAAAATTAGCCTTTTTTAACAATTTCTCTATGCTAGCAGGCGTCAACCGCCAATAATCATTGGGAATGTAGTGATATCTTACGGCAAATGGAATAGTAAAAAACATTCTACCTTTCTCTGCCAGCACCCTATGACACTCCGATAAAAATTGCGTGAAATCGTAAACATGTTCCAAAACTTCGGTATGAAAAACAAGATTAAAAACTTTGTCCTTAAATGGAAAGGTTCCTCCGCCGTATTCGATAGTGTTAGGGTTATAAGGAAAAAATGAACTGTGTCCTTTCTTCTCTAACGCATAATATTTCGCTTCCCTTAGAATCAGGTGCCTGTATGGTTGCAACCCGCATCCAATTTCCAGTACATCATTCTTAATATATTTGAGTTCTCTTTTTATGTCACAATATATGGTAAATACCTGCAGATCAAAAAATAATCTTAACTTAAACAGGATTTTATTCTTTAAAGAATCCGGCGCAACATGTTGTATTGGCGGCCATACCTCGTGAAATTGATTATCATTAGAATAAAGTTCCATTGGCATAAGGAAATCACCCTATCTTTTTTCTAAATACGCTCTTTACGATATATTTTGGCCTTTGTTTGACCTCCTGGAATATTTTTCCTATGTACTGTCCGAGTATGCTAAGCGCCAATAGCTGAATTGAGCCCAAGAATAACATAACAACCAAAACAGTCGTGAACCCCTGCGGCGCGTTTGGCAACAAGAACTTCAATATGATCTGCGTAACAATGCCTACGAGTGCCATTACAAACGCAAAAAACGAAAGAATGGTAATCATATCCAGAGGAACATACGAGAAAGAAAATATGCCCTTTGTGGCCCAGTTAAAGTTTCTAAAGAAATTATTTGTCGTCTTGCCGAACATCCTTTCGGGCCTTGTGTAAGGGACACCTGTCTGGCTGAAGCCTACCCAGGCCCGTAATCCCCTCAGGAATCTATCTCTTTCCGGCAAGTGTTTTAAATGCTCCATCACTTTTCTATCCATCAATGAGAAATCGCCGGCATTTAAGGGGATATTCACATAAGAAAGCTGATGAAATACAAGGTAGAAGAGCCTATAGGCAATCTGTATAGGGAGTGGTGCTTCTCTTTTTGTGCGTATTCCGTATACGACATCAAACCCTTCGAGCCACTTTTCGTAGAATTTCTCTATAATCTCCGGCGGATCCTGTAAGTCCCCATCTAGCAAAACGACCGCGTCTCCCATCGCGATATCCATTCCGCTTGTAAAAGCCATCTGTGAGCTGAAATTCCGTGAATGGTTTACGGCGATGACGTGGCTGTCGCTTTCTGCAAGTTTGGCTAAAACCTCTTCGGTATTGTCGGGGCTACCGTCATTTACAAATATTATTTCATAGTCCGCGCCTATCTTCTTGAACGTATCAGCCAATCTGCGGTACATATGTGGTATCGCCAACTCATCCTTGTAACATGCAATAACAGCGGAT
The DNA here is from genome assembly GCA_001804045.1 of Omnitrophica bacterium RBG_13_46_9. Lineage (GTDB taxonomy): Bacteria > Omnitrophota > Gorgyraeia > JABMRN01 > RBG-13-46-9 > RBG-13-46-9. The sequence goes on along the minus strand of MHFD01000021.1, from coordinate 48,121 downwards.
ATTTTTTTCATTGTCTTTCCCTCTTTGAAGCTCCACGGGCCTAGAACTGTGAATTTTTTCTCTTTGGTTCTCGTGGAGCGGAAACCTCGCCGAAGCCTCGCCACCTTTGCTGGCGGACGAAGGCGGGTTAAATTATTATGCCCTCATTTCCTCAAGTTTACATAATAAGGTCTTTTGTTTCTTATCATCTCTCCTACCAGGTCCGGTATCTCTTCGTTTCTTTCCGGCCACTTTGCCCTTATATTTGTAAATATCCTCATTATTTTTTTATCCTCTTCGGCCCAGTGAGAAAACCCGTC
>MHFD01000021.1:45791-47706 GCA_001804045.1 Omnitrophica bacterium RBG_13_46_9 | reverse complement strand
CTCATTTTCACTATATTTTTTTGTCTCATTTTAGAATGTCCATCGCCGATTTGTAATCCTCTTCGGTCATCATGTAGTAATGGGCGTCCTGTCCTTTTAAAAACGAAAACTGCTCTACGCTTGTTTTTGCAAAAATTAAAAGTGGCTTGCCGTTTGTCTTTCTTTTAAAGGCTTTGGAGAGCTCTCTCATATTGTGCCCGTTTACGGTTACTGCCGCATAACCAAACCCTATGATTCTATCAAGAAGCTGCTGCAATGAAATCCGCCCATAGGCCCCCCAGCCATTTGCGTTTAAGGCGATCTTTAAATTACTTACTTCCCGTTCTATGCCTATCCTGAGAGCCTCCCATACGCTCCCTTCGGAACATTCCCCATCCGATATGACACAATAAACATTTTTCTTTCTATCCGCCAGAGCTATACCCAACGCTATCGGTAAACCATGCCCCAGGCTTCCGGTCGATACGCATATCCCCAGGCCTGGATTTCTATCGGGGTGAATACAGAGTTTCTCGATAACCGATTTTTTCATCAGGCCATATTTTTCCAATATGACATAAAGCGCGATGCCGCTATGCCCATTTGACAGGACAAACTGTTCGTCCTTTTTTTTGATTCGATATATACTGTCGATTATATCTACGGCGCTTAGGCACGAACCGAGATGGGACAGGCCCGACCTATAACTGTGCTCCATGATCTGCCTTCGGTTATATCTCTGTTCCGGCGTAAGTATTGCCATATTAATATTTTCTAGTTTGCGGTCTTTGTGGCTATCATACATAGATTGCCTACTCTTATTCTTATTTTTTTATTTAGAATTCTGTGGAAAATACCTTTTTCCAAACTTAGTAATCTGATTTTCAGCCGCTTAAAGACAGGGCTTAACCAGATAATATGCCTAAGAGAAATAACATCGGCCGGGGAATATACTTTTATAAGGCTAAAGCCGTGTTTTTCAAATATTTTCGTAATGGTTTTTTTGCTGAAATAGTAAACATGTTCAATATCAATTATGGGGCTTCGGCTCCCTAGCATTCTAAGCGGCAGACTTTCTATATCATGATTAAAAGCCAATATGTATCCTCGGGATGGTAATAGATTATGACATATACGTAAAAAAGAACCGGGATCACCTATATGGTCGAGCGTCTGGAAAAAGAAAATAAAATCGAACGTGTTCGGTGTAAATATACCCGGTCTTAAAACATCGATTGTTATTTTTTCGCGGATTTCTTTATCGGCCTTAGTTACCGCTTCAGAACTGGGTTCTACTCCAAATACATTTTTATATCCCTTCTTATACAATGCCTTTAGAATAAAACCGTTGCCACAACCTACCTCCAATATCTTAGCGTCTACGGACAGTTTTGGCAAGACACCTTTAAGCGCATCGAGGTAAGAAATTGTTAAATTTTCGATTTCCTGTTCATAGGTAAATCTGCTTTTTCCATAAAGATCATATATACTTTCTTGGTCTATAATGGGGTTGGATCTTATAAGGCCATCCTTATTGCACCTAACAATTTGATAATGAATGCGGTCCGGCAATCTTCTGGCTGAAAATAAATCTATGCTCAAATCGGACTCTTTAAAGTTCTTTCTATAAAGGACTGTATAACACTCCTCTGAATCGCAAATGGCGCACCGGGTAGCATACAATTCCATAAAATATAATTAAGATTTCCGGGTATATAAATGCTGATTAAGTTTAAACCACTTCCATGTCGAACGCAAGCCATTTTCCAGATTCACCTTTGGGACCCAGCCCAACATCTGTCTTGCCTTGGATATATCGGCGACCCAATTAGCTGTATCCCACATTCTTTTTTGCATCGTTCCGAATCTAAGGTCCGTCGTTTCACCCGTAATCTTTATTGCCGTCTCCACCACATCTTTAATAGACGACTGTACG
>MHFD01000021.1:27653-45756 GCA_001804045.1 Omnitrophica bacterium RBG_13_46_9 | reverse complement strand
TTTCAACTTGTCTATTAACAAATAGGCATCTACCATGTCATCGATATATATATAGTCGCGGGAAATGTCAGGGGAAACCAGATTCATGGTCTCTTTAAGATATAAGGACTTCATCAATGTAGGAATAAATCTTGTCTCATCCTCGTATGGCCCGTAAATGGAAAAGGGCCTAAGGGTCACTATGGGCTTTTTTTCCTCTCTTGCGATGTGGGAACATAGTAATGTCTGTGAGCACTTTGTGGCGGCATAATAGCTTGATGGCTCGAGCAAGTCGGTCTCTCTCATCGCGGATTTTTTAAAACCGTATTCGGAGGAACTGCCGGTATTCACAAAAAGCTCATAACTTGTCTCGGAACAGGCCCTTAACAGGTGCCAGGTACCCACTATGTTTGTCTCTACGATTTTGTCAGGTTCTTTCTGATAAGAATATGCGCCGTATGTAGCAAGGTGATATATGACATTTGGCCTTATGCGTGAAATGACTTTTTTTAATTTTTCTGTGCTAGATAGATCCGATGTGTGACATATGACTTTATCGAGAATATCGTCTATGCGCCACAGTTTGGATTCCCGTCTTAGGATAATATGTATCTCATTATCTTTATCGATCAATCTTCTGAGTAAGGAGGAACCGACAAAGCCCGTAGCGCCTGTTATCAAATAAATCCTTTTCACGCTTCGCCTCCATTGTGAGGCCCGACGGCCTTAAAGCCATGGCCTCTTCTGTTTTAAGGATTCCGCCATTTTAGCAAAAATACTAAAGCCTGAAACCATTCACCGAAGTTCTTACGAGAGGTGTGGTTTTCCGGTCGTCAATATTCTAAAGCTATGATACTTTCACTGTCAAGAATATAATAAGCGCAAGTATCAACGGCTTTTTTGGTTAAATATGGCTAATCACTTATTTTGCGCTTGCTTATTATCCGCATCCTCCAGGCTGCGGATATAATCAAGGTTCATACGAGCTTTTTTATGATTCGGGTCGATCTCAATGGCTTTTTTGAAATATTCTTCCGCGCGTTTATTCTCGCCTTTTTTGGCATACGCAAAACCGAGGTTATTGTAGGAATCGGCGTTTTTTGGGTCTACTTTTATGGCCTTATTGAACATCTCTATAGCCCTATCGATATTTCCAGTCTTACCCAGCTCTACGCCTACTTCATTCAGGGTTTCGGCTTCTTTGGCGTGGTCTACTACGCCGGTCTCGGCTTTTGTACCCTCCGAAAAGCTATCCCTTCTCTGATAGACGGCAACCCAGTTTTTGGAAAAAGGCTCATAACCCACACAGTCGTTGCCCCATCGATATACGGTCAGGTCAGGCGATATGATATCCGCAAAGCCCACACGATCGTAATATTTTTTATTATACTGCCCAAACCAATCGAATATCGGCCGTTGCGAAAATACGCTCGTCAGCCACGAGGTTGGGATATTTACAAAAATCAAAAGTTTTGGACGGGCCTTTTCGATCTCCGCGATCATCTCTCGCTGCATCTCATCCGCAAACTTGTGTTCCTCCATCAGGCCATACATATAAATATAGCCGGTAGCGGAACGCCTTTTTGAATAAAAGTAAATCTGCGGTTCTGATCCCAAAACGGCTATAAGGTCATTTTTCGTGGTATGTTTATCTATATATTTAGCTATTTCCGGAGATTCCGGGAAAGGGTCAAGGCTGGAACCATACATTATTCGGGACGCTGTCGCCGGATTGGGTTCAAACAAAAATATTCGCTGGAAATATACGGGGTATAAAAAGGCAACGGCCGCCAAAAATACCGGGATCCCTCTTTTTAAAGGCAGGAAACGCCCTGCGGGCAGAAGCCTGCCGATAGAACTTGTGCCAATGCCGCCCAATATGGCTATGGCGGGAAGTAAGAGAATAAAATAATGCGGGCGGAAATAAAAACCCGGGAAAACCGACAAAAATGAAAAGATGAAAAATAAGCCGACAAATAGACTGAAAGGCCACATCTTCCTGTTCCACAAAAGAGCCGTAAGCCCGATAACAGCAAGGCTCCAGATAAGAAGAGACGGATGTATTATCCAGGATATTGTCCGAATGAAATTCTCCGTGGAAAATGGCATTAATGAAGCGTATTCTCGTGCATAGGTAAACGTCCAAAACCAGAATTTATCAAAGACACCTGCCAGAAACAAGACAATAACAGTCAGTATAAACGGGATCGTTATACCCATTAGGAATAATGCGCATATTAATATTATTCTCGGCCAGATGACCGGTCTGCGCTTCCATAACTCGGAAAAAAGGTATATAATTGCGGGGATCGTAAAAATACCCCCATGCTGTTTTATGACAAATGCCGCGCCGAAGAATAACCCGCTCCAAAAGAAAAACGTTACGGGACCGGACCTGACCGCACGGAGCAACAGCAAAAATCCTGCGATTACGGCAAAAATAACGAAGTGCTCGGCATTAGCGCTGACGCCCATGACCGAAGGGCTAAGCGATAGGATAGCGAAATAAGCGCTGGCTGCGATACCCGCGAAGGAATCCAAAAGTCGTCTTCCAAGCAGGAAAATCAGAATAATCGTCGCAATATTTATGACGAGTAGACCTAAGCGTATGCCGGTGTGTGTCTGACCAAAAATAGCCATGATTACCGCATAGACGGCATAGATTCCGGGCATTTTCATGTTATACGCGCTCATATATGGGGGTACCCCCTGTAATATGAGCTGTCCGGCATAGGCATATTCGCCTTCGTCACGCTCAAGGGGTATCTGTGACAGATAAACCCGGAATGCGGTAATAAATATCGCTATGCCTAGAATTATCGCCCACGATATATACGCGGGGTATGTTTTTCGTGATACAGGTTGGTCCGATGTGATATCCTGTGGCATATTTTTGACTTGATCTACTTTTGTAATCCGTATAATCATAAATCGGACTTTTTTATAGCTTTTATTCTATATGGCGCAAAATCAAAAAAAGCGCATCGCGGGGATCTTAGGGCCTGTTTAAAAAACCAAGCTGCCGCGCATACGACCTTATATGCCAGATCGTCAAATCCTGGCTTTTCCCCATTTTGTAGACTTTTACAAATTCCATGTAGTCGGTTATCGCTCCGGCTATAACAGCCACGACAATGCATACAAGTAAAACTGAAAAAATGGGTTTATAAAGCTTGATTCTTAGAAGACGACTTACAAGCCAAAGGCCTAAGCCGCCTATAAGATAAAAAGGTCCGTATAAAACACTCACGTAGCGCAGATTCTGCTGGTATGGTACGGTAACTATGATTATCATAAGTCCTATCATAAAAAATATGATCCCAAAAACAGAGCTTCGGCTATTATCCGATACCATCTTTGCCTTACCGGGCAAAGTGCCTGATAGGAACATCCCGGCAATGCCAAAAAGGAACAAAACAGCGTTCCATGGGCTCACCCTCCAGAACGCCCCGAAAAAATGATACCACGGACCTGACTGATAAGTAGTGGCATATGAATTTTCGGGCATGGCTTCCTTGATATGCGCCAATACTCTTATGTAATTTGATGTTCCGCCGGCAGCGCATGACAATAGAGCCAGGCTTATTCCCACGCCCAATGCGCTTAAGCATATGAATAAAAAGGCCTTGGCGAAAGACTTCTCCTTTATAAAAAATACCAAAAAGATCCAGGCTGTGCATAAAGCGTAGAAAGTCGCGCCGGGCTCCTTGATCAGCATGCAATAGCTGCCCGCCAGGACAAAAAGGACGCACCATATTCTTCTGCGGCCCCCTCTTATTATTTCGCAACACACATACAGAAGAAAGAAGCCTGCGCATCCAAGCAAAGCCTCCTGCCAGGTGCGCCGCGCTATAGCCAAATCCACCGGCGAAACGCTCAAAAATAAGAGGGCATATATAGCGATCCACTGATTAAAGAATCTCAGTCCGCACAGTATTAAAAGCCCTAGGGTAACAACGCTAAAAAAGCATGATAGATATGCGCCTACGTTTGAATCAGTCCTACCCATAATCTTCATAGTCATAGCCAGAGGGATAAGATACCCCACCCTGGTAGGCGGCGGGAATTTCCATTCTATTCTATTGCTATCATATGAATCCACCAATGACCTCAAGCCTTTCCATCCATTTTGCGATATTTTCGCTGCCTGGAGTGTGTATACCTTTTCATCCGGTGACCTTTTAGCCGTATCCGATACGTTGTAAATACGCAGTGTCACGCCAAGCAAAAGAGCGGATATAATCAAAATAAATGCGACTGGCTTCGCCAAAGCGCTCTCCACTTCTGTCTCGGCCTGCTGCGGAGCCACCTGGCCGGATAGCCCCCGCTTCTTTTCATTATTCAACCTGGCTTTTTTCCCCATTTTATTTCCTTTATATCGTCAAACCGCCGGCATAAAATGTATCTATCCGCAAATAGCCACGGCTTAAATATCATATAACGGTCGTTTCTATTTTCTGCGGTTCTTTCAGGTTATTTCCTGTATTTTTTTTCAATTAACACATTGACCTCGTAAGGGTCTAATTCTTTCGCCTTGTTCAGACACTCGTTCGCTTTATCCATGTCGCCTCTTCCCGCGTATATTTTATACAGGTTATAATATGCCATGCCTGTGTCGGGCTTTATTTCAAGACATTTCAGAAAGCTTTCTTCCGCCTTGTCCATCTTCCCCATTTCCGCGTACGCGACTCCTAAATTGTTATATACCTTGAACGCCAGTGGATTAAATCTAATGGTATTTTCGCAAACAGCTATCTCGCTAGCCCAGTTTTTATTGTGGGTGACGGTAATGGCCGCCATAGAAGCCACATAAAGAAGCGTGATTAATATGACGGAAAAAGAAAGAAAGATGTTCTTCTTCCGGGTTATGTCATACAGTTGCGCTATGCGAAATGCCAGAATTAGAAATAAGCCTATGGAAGGTATGTATAGCCAGTTATCCGCTAACGTCGAGAGTAGCGGTGTCACAATATTTAATGAGGGGAATATCCATATCAGAAACCAGAGAAATCCGAAAAAAACCGGCTTCGAATTTTTTTGCGCCTTGTATACAACAAGCAGCAAAATGACCAAAAGAGCGGTCGATAAGAATATCCTGACGTTGAAAAAAGAGCTGCCGACCCACGCCAGCCGCTCAATGTGCAAATCATTAGGGAAAAAGATCAGCCTGACATACTGCATCATTATATACGGCGCGGTGATGATCCGACTGAAAAACGGAAACGGCTCAACCGTGCCGGGGGTATAAAAACTCATGTATTTTACCCTGAATAACAGATATGCGGCAAGCGTTACGGCAAAAGGCGTATAGTATAAAGGCTCAGGTATCCCTTTCTTCAATACGGTCCATCGGAATAAAAAAATATCAAACAAAAGAATGACAAGAGGCACGATAAGCGCGGATTCTTTTGTCAGGAGCGCGAAAATAAAAAATAATACAGACAGCGCGAAACAGCCCTTCCCCGTCTTTAAATATTTGAATTTAATATAACAATGTAAACTTAAGACGGCGAAAAGGCACAGCATGGAATCCGCCCTGCCTGCTATGTAAGAGACCGCGGCGGTATGGACGGGGTGAACGCTGAAAAAAAGCGCGGTGAGGGCCGCGTAAATCTTATTGCCAAAAAGCAAGATTATGAAAAAGTAAATCGCCATTACCGCCAGAATATGGAACATCACGTTGGTCATATGGAATCCCAAAGGATCGTCCGCCCATAAAAAATAATCCACCATGTAGCTTACGGTCTGCAGCGGGCGGTAATAATTCGTGTTTCCGAATATATTAGTCGACGAAATGAACGCCTTGGGTATATTTCTTATATCTTTTATAAAGTCATACTGGACGATCATGGGCTTGTCGTCAAAGACAAACCCGCCCTTCAGGGAATTAAAATATATCCCGACTGTTAAAACGGCGATTAAAAATAAAATAAACGCGGATTTGACCTTAGGCTGACCGGGCATGACCTCGCCTTTTTCTTCCGTTTTCGCGGTCTCTGTCTTTACGCCTTTCAAGTATTGGCGTATCTTTCTCTCCTTTAAACCGAGGTCTCTGGCGATCTGCTCGATAGATTTTTTGTTTATGTTTTCCAGTATGTATTCTTTATGCTTATGTTTCATCGCCTATGCGCTCTCCTCATGCGCCCTCCGGGACGCAATCTATTTACCCCTGGCCTCAAGACTTAAAATGTAATCCAGGTTAACGCGCGCTTCTTTATGGGTAGGGTCAATTCCAAGGGCTTTTCTGAAATATTGTTCCGCAAGTCCGTGTTCCCCTTTTCTGAAATACGCTATACCTAAGTTATTGTATGACTCTACATAGTTCGGGTCGAGTCCTATGGCTTCTTTAAACAAGAAAACTGCGTTTTCGAGCTTTTTGAACTTCCCCTGCTCTATGCCAAGCTTGTTCAGCAATATAACTTCTTTGGCCCTATCCTCTCTTTTCTCTGCCTGCGCCGCAGGCGGAATAGCTTTACTAACCCATTGCCTTTTAAGCTCATACGCAATCCTGATATTTTTATTGGCGAGGTCATAATCAGGGTCTACCATCAAAGCCATTTTATAATACCTTATCGCGTTGTCAAAATCGTCTTTTTTCGCGAAATCCAGGCCGATGTTATTATATCCTAAAGCGATATTCGGATCCTTGATCAGCACATCCGTAAATAACGTCTTGGTGTCCTTCCATATAAGACACCTATTCCATGTCAGAAATGAAAACAAGGTGACCGCCGCGAAAAAGAAAAAAATCATGGCAAACCTTACAATCCTGAGTCCCGCTATCTTGTTTCGGGCTACCCAGTCAAAAAATACCGCCAATATGTAAAAAATCCCTACGGAGGGTAAATACATATATCTGTCGGCGGCGAAGGCGGACCCGGCTGTTATTATCTTGAGAACGGGGGCTATTGTGACGATAAAAAAAGCGCTTCCGAACAGAACCTTCTTTGAATATCTCATCGAAAACGCTATGGCGGCCAGCAGCAAACCTAAGCCGGCGGCATAATACTTGATCTCTGCCATGTGCTCCGGCCTGACAGTGCTGTAATAAGCGTAAATAGCGGACAGCTTCACAGGCATAAAGGTCTTTGACAGATAAAACAAAATCGTCTTTGAGAGGAAATATATCTTGGCGCTCAGATCTATATCGATCTTGGTGGCCCCCGTAAGGGATTGGAAATATATGTTTAAAACCCCGAAAGCCAAAGCCAGCGCAAAAAATGGGATCTTCTCAAACAGTGATTTTATATTTATCTTTCGCCCGAGAAAATAGTCCAATAGTATAAAAATAATGGGGACGGTAACGGCCATGGGTTTTGATAAAAGAGAAAGAAACATGAACAGAAAACATAAGACATAATCCGAAATCTTTCCGCGTTTTAAATATGCCAGATAACCTGACAGGGCGAGGATATAAAAAATAGCGGATAAGAGGTCCTTTAACTCGGTGACCCACGCGACCGACTCGACATGCAACGGATGGACGCCGAAAAGAACGGCTGCCATAAACGCAACGCCGGGCCCGCCTGAAAGGGAATATATAAAAAGGAAGACCAGGACCGTAACCGCAATATGCAGCAGGTAATTTATCAGGTGGTACCCTAAAGGGTCCAGTTTAAAAAAATGGTATTCCGCAGCGTAGGTCATCATCACCAACGGACAATAGGTCCCCACGAAAGCGCTCGTTAAGATCGTCTTTACGTTCGCCGGGGAAAAACCCCTGATCGATTCATTTTCCGTGACATACAAAGGGTCATCCCACTCCACGAAATCATTAAACAAAGACGGCAGAAACGCGACAGCCGTTATGGCCACGATTATGGAAACACATAGCGCCGTCGGATATCTTCTTGCCGTTTTGTCGTCATTCATAAGACCGGATAGACACTGGCTTAATAAGCATCATTCCACATCCATACTCAGATTTTTTTTGGAATGGATCATAATATGCCAGTGAAACTCCTTTAAAAGGGGTACCTTCATGAGCGCTTCGTCGATTCTTATCATGATCTTTGTGAAAAAACTGTTGAATGGGATTATCTGCATTATCGGAAATAGATACGCGGTAGCGCACAACGGAAAAGCCATAAGGCCGAAATAGCTGATGTTCTGAATCTCAAAACCATTCTGCGCTATTATCCCCGTAAGCTTCTCGGAATGGAATACCCGATGATAATCGCTGAAATTCGCCGAGGCCTTCACATACAATTGGCCGATCCTGCGCCAGATCAAATTATCCCGGCACGGCTCGGAAACCACAAGCCATCCGCCTTTTTTTAATACCCTATTCAGCTCCCTTACGGCTTTGTAAGGTTTTGCTAAATGGTGCAGCACGCTTTTGCAGATCACCGTATCAAAACTCTGGTCCTTAAAGCATATCGTCTGGGCATCGCTCACGGCTATTTTCGCATCTTTATTCTCCTGAAACGCTACTTTCAACATGTCCGAAGACAGGTCTATTCCGTAGACATTATCGTAACGCTTAAGGAGAAACCCGAGCGTCCTGCCGACCCCGCAACCGTAATCCAGAATATAACTATTGCGGTTCTCGGAAGCAAATTTTACCATGAGGCCATTCCAGTAATCCTGATAGGCCAGATAGAATTTATCTTTATAAACCGATTCATATTTGCCGGCCAATATTTTGTGAATATCCGAATCGCCGAGTTTTGCCACCATTACCCTGATTCTCCGTAAAGGCTATAAAGGCAGGTTGATCAAACCTACTTTCCTCACCAGCAAGTAATGCCAGCCGATAGATACGGACCACCACGTACATAATATAATCGCGACTATCGCTGTCAGGCTTCCGATATGATACCCGAACCTGCTATCAAGCTTTTTCTGCACTGTTTCAAGTAAACCGGCAGAGAGAATGGCAATAGCCGGGTACGCGGGCAGTATATACCTTAACTCTTTGCCCACCTTGGACATCAGAAATGACATTAAAAACATGGTTATCCAAACAAATAGAAAGATCTTCTTCTTTCTTTCCGCTTTCGCCTTCTCATCGACACATTTTCCGAATAATCCGAATATAACGGGATAGACCAAAATAAAAAGCGGGGTCTGGAACGGCGTGTTTACCAGATACATATACCACGGGCGGTCAATAACGAATTTGAACCATGGATCTGGACCTGATAGCCGTTCCTGAATAGAAGCCGGAGAATAAAAGAACGACCCGTAAGTCTTTAATACCTGCAAATACCACGGCAAGGGCACTAAGACGGCTGTAACGAGAAAAACCATGAACTGTTTACTGAATACCCTCTTTTCCAAAAGCTCGTAAACGAGGACTACAAGGATGACTATACTACCGCTCGGTTTAGTGAGGGCTGCCAGGCCGGCGCATGAGCCGGCCATAAAAATCAGGGGCAGATTTCGTCTCTCTTTTCCCAAATAGTACGATATTAAAGCCGCGGCCACAAAAAATGCAAGGATGTCGTCGGCCCAGATTTTTTGCGAGGTCATCAATTCTATAGGGCTGATACTTAATAACATGGCGGCGCATACCCCTACCTTACCCGAAAATAAAACCCTTCCAAAAAAGAACGTGGCGGCTATCAATAACAGACTGAACGATACGGGAACGAATACGGAATAGAACTGGCCTTTAAAAAAAGACTTTGGGCCTGTGAACGGATACCTGGAATATAAATCCGCGGATAATGCCAGATATGGCTTATCGTGAGCGAATAGCTTATGCGAAAACATCAAGGCGTAGATAAAAAGCGGCGGCTTATGAAATAAGGGTATGTCGTAATACGAGGGGAGCTTTTCTAACATATTCCCCTTTGACCCCTCCGGAGCAGGCACCGCTTTTATAAAATCACGGTCTTCGTATTTAAACAGATCCACCCCTCTTAAATTGTATCCCTGAAACCCGGATTTATCCAACTTCATGGCTAAAGCTATGTAAATAATCTGATCGCCGCGGTAGTGCTGAAAGTAAAAAGCGGGGAGTCTAAAAAATAATGAGATCAACAGCACAAATAGGACCGCTGAAACTAAAATCACTCTTTTCATTCTAGCCAAGCCTTTCAACAATATCATAATCGATCTGCCTGGACTTCATCCACCTGACCGCTATCGTATCTATAGATACGATAGCGATCCTATTGCTTATGTTGTATTTCGATTTTCCGTGCCTTCTTGGCAGATGATTAACCTTTATTTCGGCCACTTTGAACCCGTTGATTTTAAATAAAGCGGGCAGAAAACGATGAAAACCGTTAAATAAGGTTATATCTTTAAGACAACTCTTGCGGAGGGCCCTGAAGATGCATCCGGCGTCATTGATATCGAATCCTGTAACAGCCTTGCGTATAGAATTCGCTATTTTCGAAGAGAGCCTCTTTGAAAACGGGTCCTGCCTGTTTTGCCTCCAGCCACACACCAAGTCATATTGATCCATTTTCTCCAATAACCTGGGTATATCCTTAGGGTCGTATTGTAAATCGCTATCCATGGATACGATGATATCTCCCTCGGAAATTTTATACCCAGCTGCCAGCGCAGCGGATAACCCGCGATTTCTGCGTAACCTGATATACCTGGTATTGGAAAAACGTCGTGCAATATCCACCGCCGCTTCGCGGGTACCGTCGGTGCTGCCGTCGTCAACTATAATTATTTCAAAACCCAAAGAGAGGCCTGAAAGTACGCTGACAATCTCGGGGACAAGCAGAGGCAGGTTCTCCTTTTCGTTAAAGGCAGGAAGAATCACGGACAATTTTAGTTTTGTATCGTGCACCATACTCTTGTCCTATCTCTGTCTTCTTATCAACATCACATTTCTTATATAGACGAATAGACTCATTGACTGACCCGCTATAAATACTGGGTCACGCCTATAAAGAGAGTAGCTAAAAAGCCCCACGGCCCCGCAAATACTAAGATACCAGAAACTTATCGGTATCACGCTTTGAGAATGCTTTTCAGAGACGACCCACTGTATAAGAAATCTTAGGAAAAAACATATTTGAGCGATAAATCCGATGCACAACCATATCCCTGCTTCTCCGATATAGTCCAAAAAGATCCTTACCATGTTACCTCCGTTTATGTAATATAATAAGCTGCCGCGAAACCAATTTTTGCCTGTGATTACGGTGATTTTTTCCGCCAGAGGCGGATCTGACTTCGGCAGAAAAATAGATTACAGCGATTCTTTCATCCAGAAGTAATCACTGCAATCTTTTCTTTAATCGCTGTAATCATAATTTTGTGACACCATATGTAATATAATATAGGGTTCCAAAAAAATACAGCCTTCGGATAGGCCCATGACAGCCTATGCAATAGGTTCAATTATCCCTCAATAATGACACATACCCTATCTTTTATATTTTTTAAGCGCCTCTTTTATATTCGGCTGGTCTTGGTCCAGGGCCAGCGATTTCTCCCAATGATAAACCGCCTCTTTTATATTACCTTTTTTCAGATATGCCACGGCGATATTGTTGTAATACAAAGGCGTGTTGGGGGATATCTCCAGGGCCTCTTTATAGACCTCTATCGCGTTATCGTATTCTTTATTCAGTTCATAGTATACGCCTAAATTGCTTAATACCCGTGGTGACCTTCCGTACTTTAATGTGTTCGAATAGATAGAGGGCTCGTTTCTCCAATCGAAATTACGCATGAATGTCAAAGACACGAAATAGACGATTATCCCTATTAAGCAAATATAAGACAGTCTCTTTTCATATTCCCCTTTTTGCATCAGGTCCTTTAAAAATATGGCGAAAATAGCATATATCCCAATAGCGGCTCCGTAAACCCAATGTTCGGCGAACATAGCGTTTAATCCGATAAAATTCATGTGCGGCAAGAGTAATATCACAAACCACAAAATCCAGAAGAATATATCCTTCCGCTTATTCCTTAATCTGAATGCCAAAAATAAAACCGGAATTATAACGAGAGACGCCAATATGACCTCCTTATCGGCGGTCGTTGACAAGAATACCCTGCGTTCCATATGGAGATTGAAAGGGAACAATATCAATCTCAGATATTGAAATACCAATTTAATATCGGTAAAGACTATGGCGTTAATGCCCAAAGGCCGTAATTTCACCCCCTCAAATTCTATAAACTTAAACCTAAGGAAACCATATAAAACCGGGATAATAAAAAATGGCATAAGCTTATATAGATTGATTTTTTTATCCTTTTTCATGTATGCCTCATAGGAAAGCAATAAAAGAGGCAATACAAGGGCTGTTTCGCGCGCGAGAAGAGAAAGGGCATAAAGCATAGCGGAGATTATATAAATAATAACGCGCGCCGGATTATTAGCGCTGTCTGACTTTATGTAAAAAAGAAACGCGGACAATAAAAACAGAAAATACAACGGGTCGCTTCTTCCCGATATATAGCTTATGGCTTCGGTGTTTAAGGGGTGTATGCCGAAAATGACCGCCGTTATGAAAGCTGTTACCGCCGATCCGGAAATACTAAATATCAGGTAAAAAAGCGCTATTGCGCATGCCGTCTGAAGGAGTATATTTGTTACATGAAAACCGGTGGCATCCATTCCCCATAGAAAATAGTCTACCATGAAAGACAGTTCCTGAATTGGCCTGTATATATTTCCGTTGTATTTGGCTTTTTCGGCGAATTCGTTCCTAAATATATACGCAAGGTTATCGAAGCTTTTTATGGCATCGTTTCGGACCACTATGGTCTGATCGTCCCATACGACCCCGCCGGTGACTATGTTCGCGTAGGATGCCGTTACCATAATAATCAATAGAAGGATAAAAATATATTTGCCGCCGCGCCGTACGGGGCCAGCGGGAGTACTGACCTCTACGGGTCCTGCTTCCGGTTTTTCCACTTTTATGCTTTCCAGATACTTGCGTATCTTTCTCTCTTTCAGGCCCAGTTCTTTGGCTATCTGACCTATGGGTTTTTTCCCAATATTTGCTTCTATATACTTTTTGTGTTCAGATTTCATTTTTTATGTTTTCTTCTTTTCCCTGAATTACAGTGTAAGTATATCACAACTTTTTACAAAATAAAAGTTCGCCTTATATTATTATATTACCATAATTATCGTAATTAAAGCGATGATATATAACTTGGATTTGCGGTGGGATGGCTTGGGTTAATATGCGCTTATTGGCGTTGTTTAATATATAACAACTGTTTTTGGGCTTCTGTCTTCAGGGCCTCACTATCTGAGGCCAATACCTTTTTAAAATTCTCCTCTGCCTTCGTATATTCAGACAAACGCATGTATGTAACTCCTAAAACATAATATACCTCTGTTATCTCTGGCGAGGGATATATTCTGTTGGTTTCAACCGCTTTTTCGAGATACTTTACAGCATTCCCATAATCTCCCTTTTGCCCATATATAGCCCCTATTACCCTGTAGAACTTAATATTTGGCCTCCATTTTACGCTGGAAAGGTAGAATTTTATCTCGCTCTGGTAGTCCCGGTTTCTTTGAACCGTACCGTATCCATATACAATAAACATAAGCACTATCGAGAAAGAGAAAGCATCTCTAAAAAACATCTTCTTTTTGTATATCAAGCGCCAAACATGGACTATTATCGAGGAAAAAACCAGGTAAGCGCCTATAGACGAAAAATAAAGCCAGTTATCGGCATTAAACACCTGGAGAGGAAATATGTTAAGTAATGGTATCATAGAAACAGTAAACCATGAGATCCCGAAAAACAATATTCCGCTTTGGGCTTTTTTACCGCTTATCCAGCTTTTATATGAGGTTTTTAAAACATATAAAGCCAAGATAAGCCCCAAGACAGTAAGGATAGAATATAGGCTGCCAAAGATCGAATACTCTATGTCGGTGGTCCTGCCGAAATGAAGGTCGTAAGGCAGGAAAATTATCCTTATATCGATAAATAGGGTCTTTAAAGATGTCATAAGTCGGGGTAAAAGGCTTATTTTCGACAATTCTAAACTTCGCGTGGCAACGCCCTTAAAGGCGCTCATCCTAAGCGGAAAGTAACACAAAAGCGGCAAAACGTAAAAGATGTAAGATTTGATTTTAAAAATATTCTTCCTGTCAAAAACAGCGTTATAAATAAATAATACCAGCGGCAGCGTCACTATCGCGTATTCCTTGGAATACACCGCAAATAGATATGACAGAACGGAAAATAACAAAAACACCCAACCTCCATTCCTGCTATAGCTGACATAAAACATAATGGCTAGCAGCATAAACGCGGCGACCAGGATATCGGCTCTACCAGAAACATACGATACGCATGCCGTGTTTGCGGGGTTTATCCCGAATAACAGCGAAACAAAATATGCCAAATATACATCATTAAAAAGTTTCCTTATAAGTAAAAAAACCAAAAGGATGTTAAAAATATGTATTAAAATATTTGTGAGATGGAATCCCCTGGAATCGTTGCCCCATAACAAGAAGTCGAGCGCGTATGTAATAGTCTGTATGGGTCTATATGAATTACTGAGGGGTTCTTTTTCAAGGTCGTGGGCGAAGATATCTGTTTTGAAAAAAAATGGAACGTTCGATATTGTCCGTATCAGAGGATTTGACTCTACAAGCGTTTTATCATCGAACAAAAAAGGTCCGCCGAGTGAATTGGCGTATACGGCGGCTACTATGCCGACCAATAAAAGGAAAGATATAACTTTGGTTTTCCGCCGGACGGGCTGGATTTTAGCTTCTGCGTCTTTGCCGGTATGCGTTTGTTTTTTCTCTTCCAGATACCTGCGTATCTTCTTTTCTTTTAACCCAAGTTCTTTGGATATCTGGCTAACGGACTTTTTACCGATGTTTGCTTCTATGTATTTTCCGTTTTCAGGTCTCACGTTCTCTCTTAGTCATTAATGATTAATGTCTGTCCGATTGCAGACTGTCTATCAAGGACGCGCGCGCTTTCTTGCGCACAAGACATGCTCAACGACAACTTATTTTGGCTTCAAACTTTCTAAAGAGCCTGTATAAATGCACAAATAAAACCGGGGGTAAGATCGTTGTGATAAGTTCTTGCCACGAATTGCCTACATTTCTTTTCCATATACCAATTTCTTTGCGAAAATTCTCCACTTGAACATCCGGTACTCCGCCTTTAAAGCCGATGGCAAGAACCGTTACAGGAAAGGAGGGAAGCCCTACGTATTCGACGATCGAAATTGGGAAAGACGCCAACAGGCTTTTAAATCCCTTTGGAGTAAAACGCCAATAATCTGAGGGGTGATCATGAACGGGGAAGTACATTACGGAAGTAATGATTGCTGTTCCTGTCGGCTTTAGAACGCGGCAGACTTCTTCCATCGCGCGCCTGCAGAACTCAACATGTTCCAAAACATCGAGCATAATAACGGTACCAACGGATTCGTTCGGAAGATCGATATTGTGGAGATCCAAAATGCGGTCAACGCCCGGCCCGCTTCTTAAATCGGTCCTGACGTATGTTTTATTGGGAAAAAACTCTTTAAGCCGGGAGCGACTTTCTTGACCCGGCACAATTAACGAACCAAATTCGTAAATCGGCTCTACGAACTCGCATTTTTTATACAATGATTTTAGCAGCAGGTTAATCGATCTTCGCATATAACATTTTCAAATATCTCATATTAACTGTAAAATCGGGCCATGCTTTATTCAAACTGTTTAAATCTATAAATGCCTCTTGAGTGCATGATGTATTTACACATGGTCCAAACTATGCTTAGACCATATAGGATGCCAGCTAAAAATTTGATTTTAGAGGCTTCGTCAAAATACCTGGTTTGTATCGAAACCTCTTCTATCTTGAAATGGTGCATTAAAGATTGAACTATTATTTCCGTGTCGAACACGAAATTATTGCTGTTAAGCTCGAAATTTACCGTCCTTAACAAATCCGCGCTATAGGCGCGAAACCCTGAGTGGTATTCTGTCAGGTAATTCCCTAATATGACATTTTCGAAAGCGGTTAGCAGAATATTTACGTTATGTTTCCATATAGGCATGCCGCCATCGAGCGCTCCCCCTTTCATGATACGCGAACCAAAAACCGCATCAGCCCTTCCTCTTTGTATGGGCTCTATAAGCCTTGGTATTATAGTCGGGTCATACTGGTAATCCGGGTGCACCATCACCACTACATCTGCGCCTTCCGCTAAGGCTTTTTTATAGCACGTTTTTTGATTAGCGCCATATCCCATATTCTTTTTATGAACCACGGTTTCCAACCCCAGGCCCCTCGCTATCTCTACAGTCCTGTCAGCGCTCTTATCGTCAACCAGAATGACCTTATCGACAACATCTTTGGGGATATCCCCTACTGTCCTTTCTAACGTTTTTTCGGCATTGTATGCCGGCAAAACAACGAGAACCTTCATTTTCTTCTTGGGCGGCTTTTTTTTAGCGGCGATCGAGCTGGCCAGATAATCCAGCTTTCTCGCTTTGACAGCCAATGCTTCGATTTGATCGTGGAAATTTATCTTTAACCGCATATTCCCGATACCGTCTATCCTGGAGATAAAATCGAAAATCCTATACAGCGCGTAACTATGAACTTTAAGCCTTTTGACCCAGTATTTAACCGAGAATATCCTTATGTGAGGGCTGTACTTTTTTATTTTAAAGCCGCAGGCATCCAGCATCTTGCCGAATGTATTTTTCGAAAAGTAGAAAAGATGAAACTTGTTTATCCCCCACCATTTGGCTTTTAAAATTTTGCTCATCGTGCTTGATATGTCAGGAGTACTTATATACAATATGCCGTCATTTTTTAATATTCTTCTTATCTCTATCAATGTATATTTGGGATCGGTCAGATGTTCCAATACATCCATCATAACGATTACATCAAAAAATCCGTCCGGAAAAGCGGTTTTCTTAAGCGATCTCCGCATAACATTTAAATTTAATTTTTCCCTGGCATAGCTTACCGCCCATTTGGAGATCTCCACACCACAGACCTCCCAGCCCATGCGTCTTGCCTCATCCAGCAAAAAACCGTTTGCACAGCCTATGTCCAGCAACCTTCCCTTTATCTTCTTATACCGTCCGATCCTCTTCAAAATCTTTATATTCGCCTGGCGTCTGCCTTTTTCCTCCTCCACATACTCCTTATCTACCATCTCAGCGTATCTGTCAGCGTAATATTTAAGATTTCTATCTTGTTCGGCGAAAATAAGGCCACAGCTATTGCATCTGAAAATCCTTCTCGGCTTCAGGACATCCGCCTCTGATATGAAATACTTATCCCTCGATTCAACTGGCCTGTCGATACCTCTTATATCTCCTCTATATATAACCTCGTAATTACTCAAACCACAAAGGTTACATTCGACTTTTTTAGTTTCCATAGGACAAGCTTCTTTTAACGTAAATATCTTCTTATATTCCAGATTGTAAGGTCCTTGATCTCCTTTTTGACAAAAACTTCTACAAACTTTCTATAATCGGCGATAGCGCCAACGGTCATGGCCATGATAATAGAGACGGCCAAAACATAAAAAACAGCCTTACTCACTCCTGTCCTGATACGTGACATGACATACCAAAGTCCCGTGCCGCCCACAAGATAAAAAGGCGCAAACACCACGCTTACATACCGCAAATTCTGAAGATGCGGTACGGCGGCCGTTATGGCTACCAGCGATACCATAAAAAATATTACCCCGAAGAGTTGGGCCCTGTCTCTGGTGACTGATAAAGTTGCATTGTTCCGGAATATGTCGTCATATAAGAATGTTCCCGCGATGCCAACGAGACACAAAAAGGCGTTCACCGGACTCAAGTTCCAGAACGCCCCGAACAAGTGATACCACGGGCCCGACTGATATGTTATCGCGTACGTGTTTTCCGGCACAGCTTCCTTGATGTGTGCCAGGACGGTAATAATAGTCGATATACCTCCGGCGGCATAGGAAAGGATGGCTGCGCTTATTCCTACCCCGAGAGCGCAGCACCCCATAAAAACAATACCCTTTAAAAAGGATTTTTCCCTGATGAGTAGCACCAAAAAAAGCCATATTGCGCACAATCCGTAAATGACGGCTCCGGATTCTTTAATTAACATGCAGTAGCTTCCTGCCGCGATGAATAAGATATACCAAATCGTTTTACGGCTTGCGCGCGTTGCCTCACACCAAAAATATACAAGAAAAA
>MHFD01000021.1:21413-27636 GCA_001804045.1 Omnitrophica bacterium RBG_13_46_9 | reverse complement strand
ATCGCATCTTGCCACGCGCGTCTGGCGATAGCCAGATCCGCGGGACAAACGCTCATGAATAAAAGAGCATATAAAGTAACCCATCGATTAAAGAATCTTAATCCAAAAACCAAAAGGAGCGCCAAAGTAACAATGCTGAAAAAACATGAGAAGTATGCACCTATTTTTACGTCTTTTCTATCAGTTATTCTCATAACCAGAGAAAGGGGGTAAAGATATCCTATTCTTGTAGGCGGGGGAAGCTTCCAATACTCTCTATCGCTATTGTGCTTATCCAAAAGCAGCTTTAGGCCTTCCTGACCATTTTGAGCTATGATCTTGGATTGACCGGTGTATATATCTTCATCGGGGGTCTGCACTCTAACAGTGAAAAGGTTATAAACACGCAGGGTTATGCCTAACACGAGTACTGAAGAAAATAGGATAAGAATCGCGCTTTTTTTCAGGAAATGCCATGTTCCATTGCTTGCTGAAGAAGCGGGTACCGGTTGAGAGGGATGTGATATTGATTCGTTTATATTTTTTGCTTTGTCTTTTCTAGCCATATTTAGGTTATATTTTGGCTAAATATAATACAATAAGTATAACATATCTCCATTGATTATGGAAAGCAATCATGGGATTTTTGTATTATTTGTATTACCTCATTATACTTCAAGGTGATTACGGAGATTCCTTACTCATGGTAAATATACGCAAAATAGATTACAGCGATTGTAATTTAAATCTCCGTAATCTTGGCTGCATCTTTTAGAAGCAAAAAATCTCTGTAATCTTCTTTTAAGTGTAACTTATTATATCTTCGTATTATAAAGCCCCTATTTCCTATATTGTTCAAGAAGTTTTAACAACTCCGGGTGGACTTCATATCCGAGATTGACCGCCATATCGCAATGCTCGATCGCTAAGTGATATTGTTCCTTTTTATAATATGCCAGAGCCAGATTATTATGCACCACCGGGTAATTCGGTTCTATATTTAACGCTTCTTTAAACGCCGTTATGGCTTCATCATATTCTTTGAGATATCCATATGCGCTGCCGAGGTTATTGTATGCCTTTGCGTAAAAAGGGTCGATCTCTACTGCCTTTTTAAACGCGGCTACGGCTTCCCGGTATTCGCCGAGACCTTTATATGCGCTGCCGAGGTTATTGTATGCCTTTGCGTAAAAAGGGTCGATCTCCAGCGCTTTTTTAAACGGCGTTATGGATTCCCGGTATTTACCTTGAACGCTATAAGTGACACCGAGGTTATTGTATGCCTTTGCGGAATTTGGATTTAGCTTTATCAATTTCTCATATAAAGCCACTGCTTCGTCGTGCTTTCCCATGTCACGATATCTGTTAGCCAGAGTGCCCAGCGTCCTTATGCTATCCGGGACATGTCTCAGGGTTCTCTCATAAAATTTTATGGGCTCTCTCCAATATTCATTATATCTATGTGTCAGAAAAGAATAAAAAGCTGCCAGGGATATCATAAAAACTATTACAGGCACCTTAAACACTTTAATACCGTAAAGCCGTCTCAATCCATAAGCCACAAGAAGAAAGAATCCTATTGAAGGCACATACAGCCAGTGCTCTGCCATATAGGCCATGGGAAAAGGATAGATGCAAGATACCGGTAAAAGCGTTACAAAGAACCAATACACAGAGAAAAATAGCAGCCGGTTACTGTTCCTTTTCCTAAAGGCATACCCTAACAGCGAAAACAATATCAGCACACCCGCGATCGCTTTTGGATCCGAAAAATCAAAAAATCTATTTCCGTATTCCATGTGTAGATTCACGGGAAGCAACATAAGCCTTATGTAATTGGTTATGGCGACAAAAAAACCCGGCAACCTCTCAAATAAACTGGAGTAACCGGGTAGGTGCGGCAGTAAGTATTTAAGGACTGTCAGCCGGAATAATATATAGACAAGCGCTATGCCGAATACAGACAGGAAACACTTAAAGCTGGGTCTCTTTCTAAAGGTATAGTGGTAAAGCAATAGTAACGCGGGAAGAATCAGGCTGCTCTCTCTGGAAAGAAGGGCTGCAACATAACTCAGCAGCGCGAACGCGCAGAAAACCGGATTTCCCGTGTTTATACACTTTATATAAAAGATAAAAGAGATAAGCATAAATAAAAGAGCGAGGGAATCCGCTCTTCCTGAAATATATGTCACCGCTTCTACATGTATCGGATGGGTTATGAACAGTACGCTCGTAAACAAGGAAAGCGTTCTGTCGTCATAAAGGATATTGACCAGCCAATAAATGGCAAGAGCGGTTAATATATGCAATAAAATATTTGTGAAATGATACCCCCTGACATCCAATCTCCATAAGGAATAATCCGCCATATAAGTGACCATCTGAAGAGGGCGGTAAAGAAAATGCCCCACCACCGGACCTGTACCTATGTCTTCTGTGAAGAGTTTAGGAAGACAGGACCAGGTCCTTATGTACGGGTTATCTCTTATTAAATACTCGTCATCCCAGATAAACTTGCCTTTAAGCGAATTACCGTAAGCCGCAAACCCCAGGATGACCATTAAAGTTACGGATATCAGGACTCTATTCTTGTTGATTATGCTATTCATTTTTTTATGTTCTACTTGCGTACTCTAAAACTCCAGCGGCGGTCCATGCTCCAGTCACGGCTTCCTGAATCACGCTGTTTCACCTGCCAGCTATAAAGAGCCCCGTCTGCGAATTTATCTGCCGGGACTTCTATCGAAAAGACTTCGGAATCAAGTAGCTCATTTATGATTCTTTCATAACCAAAATCTTTGTAAAGTTCGAATTTATAGTTCATCCTTCCCCCCGAAGGAATGGGGCTGCTCTTCCATTTAAAGGTAATGCTTTCCTTACCGCTCATATCAACGACTAAATCGTCTTTAGGCTCTAAATATATCACCGTAGGCGTCCTTTCTCTGACGCTCGACGCCCACACAAACGCCGACGCAACTAGCAAGACCGGTATGAATATAAAAATCTTTCTCATGATAACCTCCTGATATCTCTATTCCCCCCAGAAACCCCTTTTATTCTCTCTCGCCTCTTTCTGCAGTCTCAAAAACAGCTCCGCATGCCTTACATTGGGTGGAAACGTATAAACCTGCGCATATCCCTTTTTAATGATCTCCGCATTAAGCATCCTGCCATCAGACAAGTACACATAGGCGAGCAGCCTTCCGTATTGGTCTCTCTTCTCGATATCAAACTCAAGTCTTACCTTTTTACCTTCCGCCAGGTTTTTTGTAAATCCTGCGGCAATCTTGCCCATCGCTATTATAGCCCCATAATCTCTATGTGTGCGCTTAGCATCCCGCTCAAGCTTGGGGTTATAATCGGATTCCGGAGTATCTATTCCTATAAGCCTCACCTTTTCCCGGTTTTCCAATTCTACGGTATCGCCATCGACCACTCTCGTCACGAGTATGTTATCATAATCGTATCTTTTGCCGAAAGGGAAAGTAAACCTGAATTTCCCCATGCCGTGAGTCTCCCCTTCGACACAGGTGATAAAAAAATGTAAAGAAAGCGCCGCAAGCACAAGAATAAAGGTCTTATTACGCATGATATTTTGATTTAAAATGTGCGAGAAGGCTAACCGCAGTCACCATAATACAAAACCAGCTGAATATGTCGCCGAAGCGGGTGTAAAATGTATTCGCGAAAGTAGGCATTATCGTTCCTACGGCATATCCGTCTATGAATGTCTCGTCTTCGCCTGCTTTAACAGATTTAATGACTTTACCGTTATGGTCTATTATGCATGACAGGCCCGTATTGGCGGCGCGAACTACAGGGACACGGTTCTCGACCGCCCTGAAGACAGAATGCTGCATATGCTGGTAGGGCGATGCGGTCCTGCCAAACCAAGCGTCGTTTGTTATGTTCACCAAAAATCTGGCACCATTCAGCACGAATCTTCTGCCGAGATAAGGAAAGATGTCTTCAAAGCATATAAGGACCCCGAACTTATGAAACTCCGTTGTCTTCTGGATGCTGCCCGGTTCGATGCTTACTCTGTGCAACTTGAAATTAAATACGGTAAATTCCCCGCCTTTCTCGAAATCGCCGATAGGTTTGTCTATAAAAATGCGTATAAAAGACAGGATATCGGCTAAAGGAATGTATTCGCCAAAAGGTACCAAATGGATTTTGCTGTAATTACTTACGATTTCGCCGTTGTCCGATATGAGGGCAGCGCTATTAAAAAACTTTGCGCCTTCCTCTCTAAGGGTACCAACCAAGAGATATGTCTTTTCGGACTTCGCAAGACCGAGTATTTTGTCTTTTAAATTAGCTTCATACTCCAGATAGCCCGGCAAAGAGGTCTCCGGCCAGACAATAAGACCCGGCTTTTCTCTTGCCGCCTCTTTGGTAAGGGTCTCATATTTATCTATTATATAGTCTCTATATTGTGAATCCCATTTTAGATTCTGAGGTATATTCCCCTGAATAACGGCGATTTTAATCCTTTGGGCGGGATAAATCCGGCTGATTCTATTGTGCCCGTACGCTAATACCAGCGCAGACAGAATTAACAGAAAAAAGAAGGGATAGACTATACGGGAAAATATCTCTCGTGGACGGCAGGGCCTCGCGGATATTCTTTTTAACGTTAAATATAATCCAAAATTTATAAAGGCAACAAAAAATGATACTCCATAAACACCCGTTATATCCGCTATCTGTATCACTTTAAGATTAAAGCTTTGGGAACAGCCTAAAAGCGCCCAAGGAAAGCCTGTAAAAAAATGACTCCGCAAATACTCGCTGCAAACCCAGGCGGAAGGAACAAATATAAAAGCTTGCCATTCACTGCCACGCGCCGAAGCGCCCTGCCGCAAAGCAAGCGAATCCTGGAAACGCATTGTGTATAGCAGGCAGAATACGGCGGGGACCGTTGACATCAACAATATCAACGCAATCGTTCCTGGGACAGTCACGTTGGCTACCCAGTAAAGGATCCCTGAAAAGAAAGCTACGCCGAACAGGAACCCTGTCATGGCCCCCTCTCTTACCTGCTTAGCATAACTCTGGTACAGGCGGCTATCGTGATTCTCAAGAGCGAAAAATAACGGGATCAACGCAATCCATGCCAAAAATTCCAGGTTGAACTTAGGGTAGGTAAGAATCAAAAGAACTGAAGATATGACAGATAAGGTTAGCTTGCAGCCCAGCCGGCAACCGGTTCTCATTTTCCGCAACATTTCTTGTATTTAAGTCCACTTCCGCAGGGACAGGGCTCATTTCTGCCAACCTTCGGAACCTTCCTTTTGTATGTTGCCTCCGGGCCCGGCATCGTCTCCGATCCGACAGGCAACATATCATCTCTATTTTGCGGCCCTCCTTCGAACGGTGCGGGACCCCCCTGCAAAGCCGAGTATTCCTCGTGTATAAAAGCCTCTTTGTCCTTTCTAAATACGCCCCGCGCAAACCTTTCTTCTACGGCGAACATCCTGAATAAATTTTCGACTATCCCCTCATCGACTGTCCTGACCAAATCGGCAAACATCGCAAACGCCTCGTGCTGATACTCCACCAACGGGTCTCTCTGGCCGTAGGAACGCCACATTATCCCTTCCCGCAGCTGATCCACGCTAAAAAGGTAATCCTTCCAATTGGAATCTATTACGCCGAGCATGATCATCTTTTCCAGATTCCTGGATTTTTCCTCGCCCAATATATTTTCTTTTTTCGCGTATTGCGACTTTGAAAGCTCTACGACTTTCTCGACTATCTCTTCCTTAGAGAGAGTAAGGAAATCCTGAACCTGGAAATTCAATAGTATTTTAATCCTCAAGTTTCTGCAGAAATCCTGCAAATACTCCTCCATATCCTCCCAATCCGAAAGCCAGTCTTCCAAAATCGTCCCTAAAAGATTAAAAACCTCATCTCTCAGGTCTTCCTGTAAAATAATATTCCTCCTTCTGGAATATATCAGCTCTCTCTGCTGATTCATAACGTTGTCATATTTAAGGAGCTGTTTTCTTATCTCAAAGTTCTGGTCTGTCACTCTTTTCTGGGCGGTCATTATAGCCCTGGAGACAAGAGGGTGCTCTATCTCCTGCCCCTCCTCCATGCCAAAACGCTCCATAATCATCTTTATTCTGTCTGAGCCGAAGATTCTCATCAAATTGTCTTCCAGTGACAGGTAGAATTTGGACGAACCGGGGTCGCCTTGTCTGCCGGCCCTGCCTCTAAGCTGATCGTCTATCCTCCT
>MHFD01000021.1:19672-21390 GCA_001804045.1 Omnitrophica bacterium RBG_13_46_9 | reverse complement strand
TTACGTGCAAACCACCGAGTTCCACAACCTTCTTATGCTCCTCATCTGTTTTTTTTCTGTATTCTTCCAGATATTTATTCTTGAGATGCTCCCGCTCTTCTCTAGATTCGATAGAAAGTTTGTTAAGAGCGTCCTCAGCCAGATACGCCGGATTTCCTCCTAAAAGAATATCGGTCCCCCTGCCGGCCATGCTTGTCGCGATCGTGACGGCCTTGAACCTTCCTGCCTGGGCGACTATATGCGCCTCCATCTCATGATACTTAGCGTTGAGGACATAGTGAGCGATATTTCGCCTCTTCAGCAACCTGCTTAAAGTCTCGGACTTCTCGATGGAAATGGTGCCGACAAGGACGGGCCTGCCGGCTTTGTATAGATCTTCTATATCGTCGCATACGGCGTTAAACTTCTCTATCTCTGTCTTATATATAACGTCCCTGTGGTTCATCCTTTTTAAGGGCTTATTTGTGGGCGTAACCACTACCTGTAATCCGTATATTTTTTCGAACTCCGTGGACTCGCTGGCGGCTGTTCCGGTCATGCCGGCGAGTTTCCCGTACATCCTGAAAAAATTCTGAAAAGTTATCGTAGCGAGGGTCTGCGACTCCTTCTGCACCTCTACTCTTTCTTTGGCCTCGATCGCCTCATGTATACCCTCGGAGAAACGCCTTCCCGGCATCATCCTGCCCGTAAATTCGTCCACGATAACGACCTTATCCTCATGGACGACATAGTCGACATCTCTTTGGAACAGTATGTACGCTTTTAAAAGCTGTTTTATGCTGTCGATCCTTCCCTGCTGTTTGACATAGGTCGAGGTGATTTCGCTTTCTCTAATCAATCTCTCTTCCTCGCTCAGCCCCTCCTGATTTGTCACTTCCGAAAGTTTCGTCTCCAGATCATCGATCATGAATTCCACATCGAATTTCTGGCTCATGACGTCCTCGCCCTTGGAGGTAAAGGTGACCTCTCTTGTCTTTTCGTCGAATATAAAGTACAGGCTTTCCAAAAGAGTCGTCCTCTCATTTTCCATTAATTTGCTGTTATACAAATTGGCGGCTTTGTCGAACAACGTTTTCACATATGTATTTTTCAGGACCATATCCAGAAAATCCCTCTCCTTCGGGGAGCCTTTGTGTATAAGATACAAAAGCCTTTTCACCTCTTCCTCGTTTTCTCTGTTATCTATCATTTTTTTGAGTTTAGCGAGAAATTCCTGAATAAGCCTCTTTTGCAATATTGAAATATGTTCGACCACGGGTCTCATGTCGACATAGGAGGTATTTGTGTTTTCGGTCGGCCCGGATATTATAAGCGGTGTCCGCGATTCATCGATCAGGATGCTGTCTACCTCATCTATAATCGCGAAATTAAACCCACTCTGGACAATGTCGTCTTTATGGATTATCATGTTATCGCGCAAATAATCAAAACCAAACTCGTTGTTGGTCCCGTAAGTGATGTCGCACAGATACGCCTCCCTCCTGGCTTCAGGGTCCATATCGTGCTGGATTACGCCCACAGATAACCCCAGAAACTCATAAACAGGCCCCATCCATTCCCTGTCTCGCTTGGCGAGATAATCATTGACGGTAACGATATGCACCCCCTCTCCGGTAAGCGCATTCAGATAGGCCGGAAGGGTAGCGACAAGGGTCTTGCCTTCGCCTGTCGCCATTTCGGCTATCTTGCCTTCATGTATAACGATCCCCCCCACCAGC
>MHFD01000021.1:18918-19653 GCA_001804045.1 Omnitrophica bacterium RBG_13_46_9 | reverse complement strand
TATCCAGGATACGGCGGGATGTTTCTCTCACAACGGCAAACGCCTCCGGCAAGACCTCGGTAAAGATCCTGTTCTTTAATGTTTTAAGTTTAAGACGCAACTTATCCTTTTCCTGCGGAAAGCTCGCTTCCTCTATCTTCTTTTCTAGTTCCTCTATTTCAGGGCGCAATTTATCTCTCTTCTTATTTATAATCTCCTTAAACTTATCCGTCTTTAGGCGCAACTGTTCATCGGACAGCTTCGAGATATCGCCCTCCAAGCTGTTTATCTTATCTACGATGGGTTTTAGCTTTTGTAATTCTTTTTTGTTTTGCGAGCCTATGATACCGTCTAAGAGAAATCTCATAATTTTTCCGTGTTATATAGCCGTTATAAATAGTTCCCGCCTCCCGGCCTGCAAGTTCTAGGTCCGTGGTCTGCGGTCACCTTTCACGACTCTCCGGGCACCGCGTAGTTTCCGCGGTGCCAGACACGATGTGTTACTTTCGCTTATCGTACCTTAAATACCCTTCGATAAATCTGTCCAGATCGCCATTCAGGACCCCCTGGGCATCGGAGGTCTCGCAATCCGTTCTATGGTCTTTCACCATAGAATATGGGTGAAGGACATAGGAGCGTATCTGGCTGCCCCATTCTATCGGCTTTTTCTCATCGTATTGCTTTGCAAGCTCAGCTTTCATTTTTTCCAGCTCTCTCTCGTAAAGCCGGGATTTCAGCACTTTTATTGCGGTTTGT
>MHFD01000021.1:11368-18868 GCA_001804045.1 Omnitrophica bacterium RBG_13_46_9 | reverse complement strand
AGGAACATGCGTTATCCTAACCGCCGAATCCGTCACATTTACATGCTGCCCGCCTCTGCCGCCGGCCCTGAAGGTGTCTATCTTCAAATCCGCTTCCTTTATCTCTATCGATATGCTCTCATCTATCTCCGGCGCGACATCCACGGAGGCAAAAGATGTGTGGCGCCTTTTGTTGGCGTCAAACGGGGAGATCCTTACCAATCTATGGACCCCTGTTTCGGATTTTAGATAGCCGTAAGCGAATTCCCCTTTGACGATAAAGGTCACGTTCTTTATCCCCGCTTCCTCGCCCGGCAGATAATCGATTCTCTGCACCTCGTATCCTTTCTTATCGGCCCATTTATTGTACATCCTGAAGAGCATTCCCACCCAATCGCAAGATTCGGTGCCGCCAGCGCCGGCGTTAATGCTCACTATGGCGTTTAAGGCGTCTTCTTTTTTATTCAAAAGACACTTGAATTCAAAATCGTCTATCTTTACTTTTAGATCTTCTAATTCCTTCTTAAGGTGAGCTAGCGAGGCAGCGTCGTCGGATTCGGTTATGGCGAGAAGCTCTTTTATTTCATCGAGTTGTGAAGACAGCTTGACAAAGGGCTCTATGGACTGCTTTAATCCTTTTAACTCCTTGAGGGTTGCGTTTTGCTTATCCTTTCCGCCTAAGGAACCTGCCTGTCCGTCGGACAGTGATCTGTCTGTGCCGGGGTTTTTCCAGAAATCCTCTTTTGAAATCTCCGCCTGTAAATATTCGATTTTCTTCTGGCGACTCGTTAAGTCAAAGATACCTCCCTAAGACATCGAGCCTCTTTCTGATTTCCCCCAGTTCTGATTTTATATCTTCAAACATATGTTCTATACCTCGGATTTCATTATACTCTACGCGTTACTTAACGTCAACTCCTTCTCTTTTCAAAAGCTTCCTCTTCGCCCCTTCCCCCTTCGCAAAGCCGCCTAACGAGCCGTCGTTTTTTATGACCCTGTGGCATGGCACTATCCCTATATAGGGATTCCTCTTAAGGGCCTGGCCCACAGCTCGATGCGCTCCGGGGAAACCGGCCTTCTTTGCGACCCATTTATACGAACGGACCTCGCCCGGACGGATAAGCAGAACCGTTTCATAAACGCGTCTTTGAAAAGGTGTTAAATTTTTATACTCAGACGCCGGCGGGACCATCCTACCCGTTTTTGGCGGGCGGGGCTGAAAAATACCGTAAGATCTTCTTTGCGGTCTTATCATCTATTCCTTTCACGCTTCTTAGCTGATCGCCGTCAGCCTTTTTTATATGCTCCACGCAGCCAAAGTGGTTTATAAGGATCTTCTTCCTCTTTTCGCCCACCCCCTCAATACCATCGAGAAGGGAACGTAAAAGTTGCTTTCCTCTCAGATATTTATGATAGGAGATCGCGAACCTGTGCGCCTCATCCCTGATCCTCATGATCAATTTAAGGGCCGGCGAACGACGCTGCAATATCAATGGCCCGGTATTACCTTCTGTATATATGTATTCCTTATGCTTTGCTATGCTTATAACCGGTATTTTCGCCATGCCCTCTATTCTACGCAGCTCATCCTTCGCCACATTAAGGTGCCCTTTTCCTCCGTCTATTAAAATGAGGTCCGGCAGCCACTCTCTCTCCTTAAGCAAGCGCGTATACCTTCTTCTCATTACTTCCCTTATCATGCCGTAATCATCGATCCCGGATATATTCTTTATTTTGAATCTTCTATATTCATCTTTCTGCGGTTTCCCGCTGAAAAAGCTTACCATGGAGCCGACCGCTTCCTTTCCGTGTATATCGGATATATCAAAGGCTTCGATGCGCGCGGGCATGACCGCAATACCCAAGACGTCTCTTAGGTGACTTATCTCTTTATCTAAAGGCGACGGCGGCTTACGGCCTTTCCACATAGCGCTCAGCGCTTCTATTTTATCCCTTAGGGTGATCGCCTTCTCGTACTCTGCCATTTTGGATGCATCTCTCATGTCCTCCGAAAGCTTATTCAGCAAATCTGTTTTTCTGCCTTTCAAAAAGAGCTCTATCTCATCGACTACCTTTTTATATTCTCCCTCTGTAATGCTGCCGCTACACGGAGCGACACATTGTTTTATCTGCGCCTTCAGGCACGCCTTCTTCGGCAAATTCCTGCATGACCTAAGAAGAAATATGTCGTTTATCACGGAAAGCGCCTTTCTCAGAAGCTTGGTGCTCGTATAAGGGCCGTAATATACGGCGCCGTCATCCTTTTTGACTCTTGTTATAAAAAGCCTCGGAAAGGTTTCGTTTACGGTCAATTTCAGAAACGGATAGGATTTGTCATCTTTTAATTCGACATTATATTTAGGCTTTTTTTCTTTAATAAGACCGGCTTCGTAAATCAGGGCTTCGGCGCTGGAAGCGGCCGGAATATAATCCAGGTCTTTTATCTGCGAAATCAGGGCCTTTATCCGCGGGGGATGGTATCCTTTTCGGAAATAACTGCTTACCCTCTTTCTCAGGTTAGAGGCCTTTCCTATATAAAGAACCTTTTTATCTTCCCCGAAAAAGAGATAGACTCCAGCCGAGTTCGGTACTTTACCTAATCTTTTCTCAATGCCCATCTCACCACCCATTTCATCTCATCGATGCCAAGGGCTAAGCTTGAAAAAACATAAATAATAATGCTAAAAAGCATGATGGCTGAAATGCCAACGATATCTACGAAAACCCCTTTGTTTAGACTATCCAGAAATCTGCCCGCGACAAAAGAAAAAGCGCTCATAATCGCGGTGGCTATCAAAATGCGGCCGAGTAAATTCAATATCCTGCTTGTGCCCACGTCCCCTATTCTCCTCACCAGCAATATGTATAAAGCCATAAAATTAAAAATCGCCGCAATCGAAGTCGCAAGAGCCAGCCCTCCTACCTTGAGAGGCCACATCAGCGCAAAATTCAGCACAAGGTTTATAAGAAGCGAGGCGCTGGCTACCTTCACGGGGGTGCGCGTATCGCCCAGAGAAAAGAAAGAATTTATCAGTATTTTCACGCCGCCGCAAGCAAAAAGTCCGAAGGAGTAAAAGAAAAGGGCGTTATCCGTGATAAATGTTGAGTATGGCGTGAATTCCCCCCTTTCGAAAAGTATCCGTATAATCGGTCTTCCGAGAGTGGCGAGGCCGGCGCCCGCAGGAATGAGAATCAAAAAAATGTTTCTTATCGAAAAATTAATCGTATCTTTTAAGGCGGATATGTCTTTACGGACAGCTTCCTGGCTCATCCTGGGAAGAGTAGCCGTGGCCAGGGCAATTCCGAACACCGCGAAAGGAAGGTGAAACAGCCGATATGAATACCACAAGGCGGCGGGAGCCCCCGTGCCTACGATGTATTCAAAGCTGGAGAAGATATTATCCACGATAACGCTTAATTGATATACGGCGGAACCGAAGAAACGCGGCACAAGGAGTTTCCATATTTTCTTGATGGCCGGGTGGGTAAATACTATTTCCTTTTTTAGCCGATGACCGGAACCTAAAATCATCCGAAATCCTTTTCTGTAAAGCACAAATTCTATCAGGGCTATCTGCAGCGCTCCGCCAACCAAAACACCTATAGCAAGGCCCGTAACCCCAATCACGGGACATGCAAAGATAAGAAAAAATATCATGGAAATATTCAATAAAACAGGGCCGAATGCGGGAGCGGCGAAATGGTTAAGGGAATTTAAAGTGCTCGTTCCATAAGCCACAATCCCGATGAGAAAGATAAAGGGAAATACAATACGGGTAAGATTTATGGTCAAGGCGAGTTTTTGCGGGTCTTCCACAAAACCTGGCGCTATTAATCTTACTATGACGGGGGCAAGCAGGATTCCGCAAAATGAGATAAAAGACAGGGATATAACTAGGACGTACAAAACATTTCTTACCAGTTCCCAGAATTCCTGTTTTTCGCAGGTGGCATGGTATTCCGTCAAAACCGGCACAAATGCTGCGTTTGCCGCGCCTTCCCCTATGAGGTCTCTGAGTAGATTGGGTATCCTGAACGATACCACAAATGCCTGTGCTGCTACGGCAGTCCCAAAAAAATTTGCTATCAGTATGTCTCTTACAAAGCCGACGATCCTGCTGCAAGAAGTAGCGAAGCCTATTACGCCTGTAGATTTAATTAATCTTTTATTTGACAAATGTCCGTTCCTGTGTTATTTTATCTTGACCATTTACAAGCACGCATGACTGCGTATTGGAACAGATGATCTCGGTTTTTATTATCCGCGATCGTCTGTGAAAACGCTGGGTTAGCCGATATACGCTGTCATCTTCAGTATGAAAAAAGGACAAAAAATGCCGCAAAAAAGATCTGCATATAAAGAACTGAGGAAATCCAAAAAAAGGCACTTCAGGAATACCAGGATCACTTCCGAGGTAAAGACGCTGATAAAAAAATATGATTTCCTTTTGTCGGAGAAAAAATTTGACCAGGCCAAAGAGCTCCTTAAGACAGTCGCCTCTAAAATGGGTAAAGCAAGCGCAAAAGGCATTATTCACAAGAATGTGACCTCCCGGAAAATCTCTCGCCTTTCTAAAAAGATGCACCAAGCCATGGGCGCAAAAAAATAAGGGATTCCTCAAGCGCCTAATCATCCGTCGCCTGCAAAGCCCCGCTCCGATCCGGCAAGCACCTAAATATTGTCATTGAGAATAAATCTTTGCCCTGCGGTGAAACCTTACACGCTAACGTCAAATACGGCGTATGCTTAAAGAGGGACCGGACCGAAACAATTCAGAGCAGCAGCCTCACTAACGCCTCTTCTACGGCATGCCTGGGGTCAGCTTTTCCAGTTTTGACGGCAAAATCCGCTTCCAGGATGATCTCGAGATTTCTTTCCAAATCTGATCGGATAAAGCGCTTGCTCTGCTCTATGAGTTTCCTGGCAAAATAACTGTTTATACCCAGCCTATCTGCGGCCTCTTCGGCTGAAAGGCCTCTTGGCAAATCTTTTATCTTTATAAAACTCCTGAATTGCCATGCTATAAGATTAAGTATTTGATGGGGTTTCTCTCTGACCAATAAATCGTCGATAGAGGCTAAAAGCTTATCGGTCTTCTTATCCAAGATAAAGCCCACAAGCTCAAATGACGTTCTATAAGAAACCTTTCCAAGGACAGTTTCTATTTGACGTTCTGTAACTTCGTCGGCGTCTCCGATAAAAGACAGTATCTTCTCTATCTCATTCTCCAATGATAGAAGGTCATTTCCGATCAGTTCTTCTATAAGGTCTGCGCCGCATTGGGAGATATTCTTTTTCCTGACGGCAAATTGCCTCCTTATCCAGAGGCCAAGCTCACCGCCCTTAAGCCTGTCGCATCTTACGACCTTCGTAAGCTTAGAAACATCTTCCAGGAATTTATTGAAGCTGCCCGACGGGCTTTCCAGAACCAAAGTCGTCGTCTCCCGCGGGGATCTCAGATATTTCAATATCGAGTCTTTCTCTTTAGATGAAAATCTGTCGATATCTTTTATCACGACAAGCTTCTCTTTGGAGATAAAAGGCAGGGTATTGCAGGAATTCAGGATATCGGTAAGGCAGTCTGTATGAAAAATTTCAAAATCCGGCTGTGCGGTACCGCTATTTATAATAGAACTTCTCAACTTTTCTAGGAATTGGCGCCTTAGATACTCCTCTTGTCCTATTAATAAATAATTCATTTATATAATGGTTATAGCGCATCAATGACCGTGGCGCTTTCCGACCAGCCCGAAGCGGGCAAGGCCCAATATAATGAAAGGACAGAGCTCTCCGGCAATCATCAAAAAGCCCTTAATCCGGTCAATCCGCACATCACCAGTTTTCAACGGTACGCTCTACGATACGGCGGGCTAAATCATCTACGGCTTCTTTTATGGCGGTATTCTCCGGTTTGGCGTATTGGTCCGTTGTGCGATAAGTGCTTTCACCCGCGAAATTACTTTCCTGCCAAACAACGCTTCCCTGCCTGTTGTCATCCAGTTCGATGTTTGTAACTAAGCTCAGCCTATATTCTATGACATTATCGTTCGCGTCATAGCGAAGCGGCTCTCTTTTAAACTCCACAAGCTGGCCTTTTAGTAAAAAATGCGCGTTTTTGGCATCCGTAACCAGATAGTTTCCGTCATATATGAATCTATTAATGATCTGTCGGGTAATATCGGACTCCATTCCGGGCCGATAGGCATAATATACTGCCTCATCAGAAGTTTCCTTGGCTATATCGATTTTATTGACGAAGTTTTCGACATATATGGAAGAACCGCTTGAGGACACGGCCGAACGTGTGGTATAGCCACAGCCTGATAAAACAATAAGCGAAAGGGTTATAAAAAACAGGTTCTTTTTCATG
Source organism: Omnitrophica bacterium RBG_13_46_9 (assembly GCA_001804045.1). Lineage (GTDB taxonomy): Bacteria > Omnitrophota > Gorgyraeia > JABMRN01 > RBG-13-46-9 > RBG-13-46-9. The sequence goes on along the minus strand of MHFD01000021.1, from coordinate 12,518 downwards.
GTTTAACTCCGTTTCCTACCGCGCTTTCGCGTGGTGGCCGCCTAGGGCTACAGGGCTACGGCAATAAAACGAAATGTGTCGGATCGCTGCCCTGGATAGACCGCTCCTTTTGATCAGGGTATCAATCCGCAAAATCGAAGGCGCTCATTTTGCCTTTTTTAAAAGCGGATCGATCTCTTTCAATCTTTCAGAAGCAGACTTGCTAAAAACGCTTTTAGGGTACTTGTCTATTATCTCTTGATAGTATATAACCGCGCTTTTATATTGTTTTTGCCTTTCATAAAATTTAGCTGTCTTAAAAAGGCTCTCGGCCTTTTTATCCTCTAGCAAAAAGATCGCGGCCTCCGCCGCTTCCGGGCCGGCGGGATCTTCCTGATTTTTCGTAAATTTTTTAAATCGCTTGATCGCTTCCTCGGTGAGCTCCTGATCGTAATCCGATTTCAGACTGGCCAAATACGTGCATAGGGCTACTTCGTATTTCGCTTTATCGACCGATTCTCTCTGCGGATACTCATCTACCACCTTCTGAAATGCGTCTATCGCTTCATTATACTGCTCGGATTTTTTATAACATTCCCCGATCATGAACTGGGCTTTATCCGCGTATTCCCCGAAAGGCGCGTTCTCCCTGACCCTCTGGAATATCTCCACAGCCCTATCCAGGTCTGTCATGAGCTCCTTGCCCATAAGTTTTCCTCTGTGTCTCTTGTAAAGAGCCTCCCCAAGCTCATACTCTCTTTTTATAATCTCATCGATCTTTTCCGTAAAGGGGTAAGATTCTATGACTTTTTGATAATTCTGGAAAGCAAAATAATACTTCCCGCTTTCTTCATACGCCCGGCCTGCGTAGTATTGCGCTTCCGGCGCCAGGTCAGAATCCTTATAATTTTCCACAAGGCTGATAAATTCTTCGGCTGCCCATTTATAGTCTTTCTCCTCAAACAGTTTCATCGCCCATTTAAATTGTTCCTCAGGCGTATCCTTGATTGCGCGTTTGGGATTAATGAGTTTTTTTGTTTTGGGCGTCCATATCCAGAACGCCGCTGCATCATAACAAAAGACAAAGCAACATAATGATATGAATAATATAGAAATTAATTTTTTCATTGATTGAATTCCCTCGATCGGCCGGGATAAACCCTGCAAACCC
>MHFD01000021.1:10905-11324 GCA_001804045.1 Omnitrophica bacterium RBG_13_46_9 | reverse complement strand
TAATTAGGTGTTCAATATATCACAGGAAGTTTTTTTTGTCAATCTCACCTTTTCCACGATGATACCGCCGTTTGTGCTCTATAAACATATAGACATACCGGCATATCAGCCATGGAACATTTCGCAGGAATAGACTTGGTTATGGAGAGAGTTGTTAAGGAGGCGTATTTTTAAAGCAAGGAGGTCTCTGGCTGTTGTCCCTTTATGAAATTACGTATAATGCCCCTATCTTCTCTGGTAATCTCAAGAAATTGGTTGCCTACCTCATAGTCATCTCCTACCGGCAGCTTCCTTATCCATGTTATCTTGGAGACTGCCCTTATGGGCCTAACCAGATCGGGAAAATTCAACTCTACGATCAATCGGCACGCCAAAGAAATGAATCTGTCGCTTCTAAACCGTATTCCGCCTTCGCTTAT
>MHFD01000021.1:10604-10865 GCA_001804045.1 Omnitrophica bacterium RBG_13_46_9 | reverse complement strand
TTTAAGTCTTTATACTTCAGAGGAAATCTTATTTCCATTCTTGGATATCTTCTTTTTTCATTAATTGTAGACATGCTCCACCTTCTTATTGAACGTTTTATTATGAAAAATAATTCCTTTTTTACCGGGTCTTCCCGGGCTGCTAATTTGTTTACTTTGTGCTAATGATACCATAGATTGAATCTTAAGTCAAGTTAGAAATAAAAAAGTTAGATTTATGCCTTTTATAGACCAGTATCGCAATGCACATCCCAAGGTAAT
>MHFD01000021.1:6483-10545 GCA_001804045.1 Omnitrophica bacterium RBG_13_46_9 | reverse complement strand
TTCAAAAAATCTATGCTCTTTATCATAATAAAAATAAAAAACCACGTGCTTTGAGAAAAAACAGAAGCCAAAGTTTTTGATAAAAATCCTAAAGAAACAAACAAAATACCAGATCCCATTATCATAGATAAGAGAGGAACAACGACCAGGTTGGCTATAATGACTATGGGTGAGATAATATTAAAATAATAAGCTATAAGCGGCGCCAGACCCAGCCAGGCCGCCAGGGAGACCGAAATCGACCTTAATAAATAATACCCGGCCTTCCTGGCAATGGTATCGGTGCGGCGTAACGGCTCTTTTACGCGGAATACCTGATTAAAAACGGGCGACGCGCCGATGATCGACAAGACCGCCGCATATGAAAGTATGAAGCCTATATCGAAAATTTGATTGGGGTTCGCTATCAGTATAATTAGGCACGAAAGTCCTACCAAATTAAAGATGCTTATTTTCCTTTTTGAGATTTCGCCTAAAGCAAAAAGAGAAAACATCGTTGTGGCTCTTAATATGGATGGTCTGGCGCCGGCCAATACGGTGAAGCAGATCAAAAATAATACGGACAGAACGATCGACAGATTTCTCTCGATTCTAAAAATTCTCAAGATAATCTTTAACGCGAAATATATAATCCCGACGTGTAACCCGCTTATCGCAAGAACGTGCAGCGTCCCGGTCTTGGCGAACAGGTCCTTAAGACCGGGCGGTATTTTCTGTCTTTTGCCCAATAAGACTGTTATAAGTATAGATCTGTACGGCGGCTCCAGGTATCTTTCGATATGGGACTCAATACTTGCCCGAATGGAATAGATAATCCGTATAATCCGCGTGACGGCTCTTTTGTCCTCTTTTAAAACTTCCAGAAAAAATCCTTTTTTGACATTCAATATGGAATAGATTCTTTTGTATTTTAGATATTTTATATAATCAAATTTAGACCGTCTGCTATAGGAAAAAGGTCGCCCCAAAAGCCCCTCCATAATAACGATATCACCATACCCTACGGAACGGCCCATGCCCCTATATAGATTAACCAGCACAAAACCATTTGCTTTTTTCCAATGTCCGCCTGATTCTACAGCGTTTGTCTCCAATATAAAGGATTCCCTTCTGCCGCCTGGGCCCTGGATGACGTCGCTCACAATCTCACCTTGGACAAGAATTTTCTTCCGGTCGTAGGATGTATAATTTCTTATATGATCCTTGTCCGTTCTGTTAAACGCATCGTACCGGAGAGCGCCCAAAAGGAAAGACAAAAAAAGAACAAGGCCTATAAACAAAGTGTCCTTCCTGATAGATAAGGCGAGAAGCGCGAAGAGTGCGGCGGTAAAAATGAAAAGGAAATGAGGCTGGATAGACCTGAGGGCGTCCAAGGAAGCTGACAATACCCCACATATAAAAACTATAGCCACAAGCAGAAGATAATAATTTTTCATTCCAATGTAATCTGCTTCTTTATTTTGTCATAAGTCCCGCCCCCCAGCCCCTTTACGTTCCTGATATCTTCCGGTCTTTTAAAAGAGCCGTGTTTTTCCCGATAAGAGACTATCCTCTCTGCCAGAACCGGGCCTATGCCCTTTATCAGAATAAGTTCCTCTCCGGACGCCGTATTGATATTTATCCTTTTAGACCCCTCAATCCATCCCCCATCAGGTCCGACAAAGATACCGGACGCAGGATTCAGTGTTTTGTAATAGAGCACTACAGTGCCCGTAAAAAGGCACGCAAGTAAAAATATGACGGCTATCTTTTCTTCTTTTGTGAACCTTATCATGGGACGGTCGTCACTTTTTCCTAATTATTTAACTTTTTTATACCTACCGAATATATTAAATTCGAAATCCTAAATCCGAAATTCGAAACAAATTCAAAATCCTAAATTCAAATGTTCTAAACTCACGGGAATAAACGGGTGACAAACGATTGACGTTTTGTTCATTCGGATTTAGATATTGTTTCGTATTTCATACTTCGGATTTCGGGTTTAACTATATCTTAAATGGTTACCGAATTATTGAGCTGGTATAACTGTTCAAAAGGCTATTTAGAATCGTGGCTTTCCGCTGCTTTGCCGGTCACGATATTAAGAAGTTTATCCGGGATAAAAACCGATTTTTTGACGGGAAGGTTAAGGTCATCGATATAAGTTCTCACTTTTACATCGGAGAGAGCCAATCTTTCTACCTCGCTTTTATCCGTGCCCGAGGGGACATCGACTTTCGAGCGAAGTTTGCCGTTTACCTGTATGGGGATGGTAACCATGTCTTCCAAGATCAAGTTTTTGTCATAAGACGGCCAATCTGCTTTTAATATGCTTGGTTTCTCGCCCAAACTGAGCCAGAGCTCTTCGGTTATATGCGGGACAAAAGGCGAAAGCAACAACACAACGCCCTTCCCTGACTCAATCAGGGTGTCACAGCTGACATTTTTCTTGTTTAAAGCCTCATATATCTCGTTCACCAATTCCATTACAGCGCTGACAGCTGTGTTAAAATGGAACCCTTTTTCCAGATCATCGGTTACCTTCTTTACGGTCTGGTGCATTTTCCTTCTGAGAGACCTGTCTGCTTCCGGATCCACGGGTTGGCCCTTCGTGCTTTCCGCCTTCGTCTTTTCAACCATCCGCCATACCCTTCCCAGGAATCTATAAGCGCCTTCTACGCCGCGGTCGGACCACTCGGCGTCCCTCTCCGGAGGTCCTATAAATAACGTGTAAAGCCTTACCGTATCCGCGCCGTATTCTTTTATCAGATCATCCGGGCTTACGACATTGCCCTTGGACTTGGACATCTTGGCTCCGTCTTTTATGATCATTCCCTGGGTAAACAGATTTATAAAAGGTTCCTCAAAACCTATAAACCGGGCATCGGACAGCACCTTTGTGATAAACCTTGAATACAGAAGATGCAATATCGCATGTTCTACGCCCCCGATGTATTGGTCGACGGGCAACCACCTGTCGACATCCTCCTTTTCAAACGGCTTATCCGCGGAGTGCGGTGAAATATATCTCATGTAATACCAGCTCGAATCCACAAACGTATCCATGGTATCTATCTCTCTCTTGGCTTTTCCCCCGCACTTCGGGCACACGGTATGCACGAATCTCTTTGAGCTTTTGAGAGGGCTTTCGCCGTGCGGCCTGAATTCCACATCATCCGGCAAAAGTACCGGCAGGTCTTTTTCGGGAACGGCCACTATACCGCAAGTATCACAATAAATAACCGGAATAGGGGCGCCCCAGTATCTCTGCCTGGAAATAAGCCAATCCCTCAGCTTATACTGAACTGCTCTATGTCCTATGCCCTCTTTTTCCATAAAATCCGCTATTTTGTCCGTCGCAACCCTGTTAGGCAAGCCGTCGAATTGACCGGAATTGACCATTATGCCATCGGCCTCATAGGCCAGTTCTAATTCCTCTGGTTTCTGGTCAATGGTTTCTGGTTTCTTAATTACAGTTTCTATCGGAAGATCATATTTCTTGGCGAATTCAAAATCCCTCTGATCGTGGGCGGGCACAGCCATCACCGCGCCTGTGCCGTATTCCATAAGCACATAATTGGCGATCCATAGAGGTATCTTCCTTCTGTTCACGGGGTTTATTACATAGCGGCCCGTAAAAATGCCTTTTTTCTCGACATCTGCCTGCGAACGCTGCGCCTTAGATTCGTCTCGGACTTTCCTGACAAAAGCAAGAATCTCGTCCTTGCGCTCTACGTCTTCGACAAGCCCCTCCACATAGGGGTGCTCAGGGGCAAGCACCATATATGTTGCGCCAAAAATCGTATCGACCCTCGTGGTAAAACATGTCAATATTTTATCGCTTCCGTCTACGGGAAAATGTATGTTCACACCCTCCGAACGGCCTATCCAATTACGCTGCATTATCTTTACTCTATCAGGCCAATTTTCCAGTTTATCGAGGTCTCTCAACAGCCTTTCGGCATAATCAGTTATCCTGAAAAACCATTGTTCCAGGTCTTTTTGCGTAACGGTCGTGTCACACCGTTCACATTTTCCCAATACGACCTGTTCATTGGCCAGAACTGTATTGCAGGACGG
>MHFD01000021.1:6048-6474 GCA_001804045.1 Omnitrophica bacterium RBG_13_46_9 | reverse complement strand
CACGAACGCCTTTTTTCTGTACGCGAGCCCCTTTTCGAATAATCTCAGGAAAATCCATTGTGTCCACCTGTAATAATCAGGCTGGCAAGAGGTGACTTCCCTTGACCAATCGTAGCACACGCCCCACGAATTCAGCTGGGACTTCATTGTCCTAATGTTTTGAAATGTATGTTTTTTAGGGTGGGATTTATCCTTGATCGCGGCGTTTTCGGCCGGAAGCCCGAAAGCATCCCAACCCATAGGTGTAAGGACATTATAACCCCTCATCTTTTTGTAACGGGCTACGGCATCGCCGAGTATGTAATTCCTGCCATGCCCGACATGAAGGGCCGCCGAAGGATAGGGAAACATGACCAGGCAATAGTACTTCTTTTTGAAATCTTTTACGTCGACCTCAAAAGACCTGTTCTCGGTCCAGTATCTCTG
>MHFD01000021.1:0-5996 GCA_001804045.1 Omnitrophica bacterium RBG_13_46_9 | reverse complement strand
GTTTGCGCATGCTACCGGCGTAACTTTCGCACAACATTCAGGTTGTCACTATCGTCCTTATCTTTTTTCTTGGGCGTCTCCAAAATCATCGGTATATCCGAAAGGCGGGGATTGTTAACGATTCTCCTGAAACCTTCCAGACCGATTTTCCCTTTTCCTATATGCTCATGCCTGTCTACACAAGAGCCCAGGCGCGTCTTGGAATCGTTAAGATGTATGACCTTTAATCTTTTTAATCCTACTATCCTGTCGAATTTTTCAAGCATATCGTTTAGTCCTATTTTTTTCGAGATATCGTACCCGGCGGCAAAAACATGCGCGGTATCAAGGCAAATACCCAATCCCTCTTTTTTAACGCGGTTTAAGATAAATCTTAGGTCCTCAAACCTGTCTCCTATGCCAAATCCGCTTCCTGCGGTTGTCTCAAGAAGGATCTCAGTCTGCGGATGCGCCTTTTTTAAAACCCTGTTTAGGCCTTCGGAAAATCTTTTTAAACCGAAATTCCTACCCCGGCCCCTATGACTGCCTGTATGGGTCACGAAATATTCGGCCTTTAATAAATCGGCTGTCCGTATATCTTGGACAAACGCCTTAATAGACTGATTAAATAAGTTTTCGTCAGGGCTGGCCAGGTTTATGAGATATGGTATATGCACCACAAGGGGACGAATATCGTAAACGTTTCTCTTTCTTATAAACAATTTTGCGTCCCTTGCGCTGATATGTTTGGCCATCCAGCCTCTTGGGTTCCGGCTGAAGATCTGCATCGTCTGGCAATTCAAAGAGCGAGCTCTTTCCAGGGCTTCGTAGATACTGCCTGCAATGGAAACGTGCACACCGAGACGCATTGAAGCTCCATGGGCTGAAATATTAATTTGAGAAGACTTTACTCGGACTGAATTCTCCTTGACAGGAGAAAAAAAGACTCATTCTGAAGGCGTATTATAACATACCACCCATGTTTCCTCAAGGGTTTTCCGGCTCCCACCCGAGGCTGGCGCCGTCTGGGGAAGCGGTACGGGTATCGCGTTTAAATTAAATTGATAAATTCATATGTGGTAGGTATACTATATATATCGCATGCGGAAGACTATATGATAAAACACAAAGATAACAAAAATATAAAAACTGAAAAAGAGGCCGCAAAACGCTCCTTTCCTGCCGTAAACATCTCCCTCCTCGTGATATCTATCATTATAATACTGATACCGGCTGAGTTTTTTCTGCGTTACCGCGAAAACCGCATAGCGAAGAGGACATTTCAGGAAGATAAAGTACGTCTGGACCGGCTTATGGGGCGCTCACCCAAGGATATGCTCAATATATTCTTTTTCAACGGCTGCATAATGAAATCGACCCTGATAAAAGATGACCCTGTCCTTGGTTATATAAACGTTCCGAATACTTCGGGATATTCAATACATGTCGACGGACAGGCAAACTGGATAGTCCCCGCCGAGTTCGATATAAGAGAGCTCAATCCCAAGCACAAAGCCGCCTCGTTCAGGATCAATTCACTGGGAAACAGAGGTCCGGAGATGGCGGTGGAAAAGCCCGCCGATACCTGCAGGGTCGTCTTTATAGGTGATTCCATAACATTCGGTTACTATGTAAACGAGAAGGATATATTCCCGTCGCTTGTGGGCAAGCACCTGTCATCCATGGTGCCAAAGGAACGCAGGGTCGAGGTGATAAACGCGGGTGTAAGCTCTTTAGACGCTACGTATACGCTTGCGCATCTCAAGAGACGCGTCCTTTCATGGTCACCCGACCTTATTATATGGGGGTTTTATATAAACGATATCTACGATGTCGGCGAGCGCGAAGGGGATGTGCTGTTTCCCGTGCGGAAATTGGGATGGCTGCGGCATATAGACAGGTTCGCGCTGGGACGGCTTGTTGAGAGTTATGTCTTCGCCACGAGCCTGGGCGGTCGCCTTGGCGTAGACCCGGAGAACGACGTCAATAAAGCGGTGGATAAAGGATGGGTCCAGGTCGAAAAGGATTTGGCTGAGGCAAAGCGTATTTCAGAAAAACACGATATACCGCTTATAGTGATCATATTCCCGACAGCTATGCAGTTCAATTATCCGTGGACAAAATTGAACTACCAGGAAAGGCTTAAAGAGATATGTAAAAAATACGGCATTGATTACATAGACCTCTATTTCTCGCTCGAAAAGGCGGAATCCTCCAAAGAGAAGGCTTACTATTTCGGAGATCTGATACACCCCAACGAAAACGGCCATAAGGCAGCCGCATCCAGGATAATCTCTTACATAAGGCAAAAACCTGAGATCATCACGCGGCTTTCCCGCGCTTGCCAGTAATTTCTCGAAGTTTATAAACTGTTGCGGATGGTTTATTTATCGATAGGTGAAGCTCCACCGCCTTACAGCGGTGGCTTCTCTTTTTACAGGGTTCCGCTCTATCGGTGGAGCGGAACCCTGAACCGAAAGCCATTCATCCGCGCCCTTACAGGCGTGGCTTTCTGGTTCATGGGTAAAAGGGTCGGGTAAAACCGTATCATATGCTTTCGTCTTCAAGCATGGCTTTTGCTAGCCATATCGAGCGATGTATCCCCACGGGAATGGCGTTTGACATACGCCACGCAATCTCCGCGATCCTTTCGGCTATATGCTGCACCACTTCAGGTACGGGACCTTCCTGGCCTTTCTGGGAACGCACGCAAAGTTCGGGCTGATCGTTCACGTAATCTATGGCTACAAAATGCCTATCCTTGCCGCTGCCGGTTATGGCGATCTCCGAAGAGAAAAAATCCATGTTGGTTATTCTGGCTATTTCCGAAACAATCCTGGCAAGCGAAAGGAGATTGAAGTTATGCAGCTCTCGCAGGGTCACATGGGTATAACGGCCTATCGCGGTATCCCACCAGCATGGAATGATCTCTCCGAACAGAAAATACGTCCTGAACCAGGCCTGTCTGCTGTCGATAGTGATTGGCTCTACCTTCTCCTGCAGTAAAAAATCATCCCCCCTATTAAAGTGCCTAGCCTGAGCGATCTCTGTAATGGAACCGCTGGCGTCCTTGATCACGCCTTTCTGGCCGAAACCGGAGGCCGGTTTTATGATAAACGGATTTCCCAGCTTTTTTAATTCATCTTTTGTCAGGTTAAAATCATCGGGTTCCCAATTCCGCACAACGACGGTATGCGGGACCGGTATTTTTGCCTTTACCAAATCGTAGTGCGTGACGGCTTTATTCGCGGCCTGCCTGGCGTCATCCGGGTCGCATACCACATAACCGTCAACATCTTTGACCGCATAGCAGAGTCTGGCAAACAAATTTTTTGTGTCATTATAATCCGCTTCGTTATCCATGAGAAACCTTATTTTCAGCGTTCCTTTTTCCAGCTCATCGATGACCCCTGACACATTCTTGTCGGTCACAAGCAAAAACTTCAATTTTCTCAAGGCGCATTCTTTCCGTATCCACTTTATGAAGTTTTCCGTGCTTCCGCTGTTCCATGCAAGGGCAAGATCATATCGTCTCATAATTTATGCCGCCTTTGGCGTTTATTTCACGCCTATCCACAAATCCGTATCGCGAAAAAGCGCTATGCAGGATGGATAAAATAAGATCTTCGTAGTCTACGCCGACTTTCCGTGACATTATCACCAGGTCCGCGTATTCCGGCGATAGACCCGGTAACGGGTTCACTTCAAGCAAAAATATCTGACCGTTTCGGGATATCCTGAAATCTATCCTTGCGATGTCCCTGCATCCGAATTCTTTGAACGCCGTAAGCGCATAATGTCTTATGCGCTTATCCAATAATCGGTTTATCCTGGGAGGCGATATATAATCAACCAGCCTTTCCCAATCTTTTTTCACTTCCAGAGAGTAAAAGAAATCTTCATCGGGTCCGGACTTATTCACGATCTCCATAAGGCCCAATACCCTAGGGGTATTGTTTCCTATGACGCCTGCCGTGACCTCCCTCCCTTTAATGTATTCCTCGACCAATACGGGCTGATTCGGGTATTTTTCAAGAAGCGCCCTTGCGCTTTCCGCCAGCGCTTTCTGGTCACATACTCTTGACGAGTTGTATATGCCCTTGCTGGACCCTTCCCATGCAGGCTTGGTTATAAGCGGATATCGCAATCTTGATACGGCCGGCAAATCTTCCATTGACCTTACAACCTTGTAACGGGGAGTGGGGATGCCCGCGTGGAAGGCGACTTTTTTAGTCTCTATCTTATCAAGCGTCAAGCCCAATGTCAACGGATCGGAGCCTGAATAAGGCACATCCAACATCTCTAAAACAGACGGGACGTAAGATTCCCTGTTTCTCCCTCCGTACCCTTCCGCAATATTAAATACAAAATTCACCTTTTCTTTTTTTATCTTTTCCGCTATCTCTATGCCGCTGCCCAGGCGCACTGTCTCGTAACCGTTTTTCTGTAAAACGTCGCATATGGCATCTATGGTTTCGGTTTTATCAAATTCTTCGATGTATTCGCTGTTCAGGACCGAAGCGGGAGATATCTCATCTTTCAGATTAAACGTTATGCCTATCCTCATTCCTCTTTAATCCTCTGGGTTATAGTATCTGAAAACATCGTCCCTGTATCCCTTTAAAAGCATATAGCTCTTCTCTCGTGAAACGGCGTAATTCGGCTGCAGCGGGACTTTGCCCTGGCCTTCCAGGCCATCCACGACAAACGTCGGGACAGCAAGGCCTGATGTAAACCCCCTCATGCCCTTTATTATCTCCAATCCTTTCTCTATCGATGTCCTGAAATGGGCTGTGCCGCTTACGGGGTCGCATTGAAAAAGGTAGTAAGGCCTTACGCCGATCCTTAAAAGCCCCCTGCATAGCTTAGTCATCGTTTCGGCATCGTCATTGATACCCTTTAACAGCACCGTTTGGTTGCCTAGGGGTATTCCGGCGCATAAAATCTTATCGCACGCCTCGCCAGCCTCTTTTGTTATTTCAACGGGATGGTTAAAATGAGTGTTGAGCCATATGGGACGATATTTTTTTAAGACCCCTATCAGCTCTTCATCTACCCTCTGAGGCAAAAATACGGGGCAGCGTGTGCCGATCCTTATAATCTCAACATGGGCGATCTTTCTAAGATTGCATAATACAGACTCAAGCCTGCCCGCAGACAGAATAAAAGGGTCTCCCCCCGAAAGGATAACATCTCTCACTTCCTCATGCTGACTGATATATGCATATATGGCTTCCATCTCCTGCGGCTTTCTGATCCATTTTCCGTTAGGCCACTCCCGCTTTCTGGTACAATGCCTGCAATATACGGGGCACATATTTGTCAGAGTTATCAGCGCCCTGTCGGGGTATCGGTGAACGAGTCCCGGCAATACCGAATCTTTTTCTTCGCCCAGCGGGTCGTCCTGAATCTCGAAATATAGTTTTTCCTCTTCAAGAGACGGAACGCACTGTAACCTTATGGGATCTTTGGGGTTACCCTTGTCAATGAGCGATAAATAATACGGCGTGATCGCGAAAGGATATTTGTTGATGACTTTTTTTAAGTTAGCTGACTCGGTATATGAAAATGAAAAAATTCTGCTGAGTCTGTCTACATCTGATATTCTATTTCTTAACTGCCACCTCCAATCACTCCATTGTGAACTACTGGGTGGCTCATCCGTTTCTAACAGCATCTCTTCGGCATTTGTGCTCATGTAGCTTTCTCTCCTATTATCGGTCATAACTTCTTCTGAATTAATTGTACGCTCCAGGTTATCTCTTTGTATGCTTATCCTTGATAGCCCTCCTTCTATTGCTGCTCTGCCTTTCCCGATTCCTTATATTCAGCGATAGACACCCTCTGTCTTTGCTTTCTATCCCAATGGCAAAAACACTTATGCCATCTCCGGTGTGCGCCACCCTTCTATGCGGTCTTAGCAAGAGCGCCCGACTCCGAAAAACAAACGAGTTTCCACGCTAACAACGATTAGCGGGAAACCCTCATGCAATAAACCAGTGCTCACTCAAGGCCCT
>MHFD01000020.1:2601-5613 GCA_001804045.1 Omnitrophica bacterium RBG_13_46_9 | reverse complement strand
GCTAGGGTCTGAGCTAAAAAACAATATAAAGAATTTATGGTGGAAAAGCATGGTGTACGAGAGGGATGACGTGGAAGGATTGGACGCAGGCATTCTTATGCATCCGGAGGTCTGGAATACATCCGGCCACGTAACGGGTTTTAAGGACTTGTTGGTTGATTGCAAAGCCTGCAAAAAAAGATTCAGATATGATTTGATAGAGGGCGCCGCCTGCCCCGAATGCAAGGGCGAACTTACCGAACCCAGACCTTTTAATCTTATGTTCAAGACATTCATGGGCTCCGTAGAGTCAGATGCCAGCGAGATCTTTCTAAGGCCGGAGACAGCGCAGGGCATTTTTGTGAATTTTAAAAACATCCTAGTAAGCTCGCGCAAGAAGCTTCCTTTCGGCGTCGCGCAGATAGGAAAAGCTTTCCGTAATGAAATCACTACGGGAAATTTCATATTCCGCTCCAGGGAGTTTGAACAGATGGAGCTGGAGTATTTTACCCGTCCCGAGGATAGCGATAAGTGGTTTGAGTACTGGGTCGGGGAAAGGGCGGAGTGGTATAAAAGATTCGGCATGAGAAAAGAAAATATCAGATTGCGCAAACATACAAAAGAAGAGCTTGCGCATTACGCAAAATCCTGTTATGATATAGAATTTAATTTTCCAATGGGCTGGTCAGAACTTGAGGGCATTGCCCATAGAACCGACTTTGACTTAAAGCAGCATGCTAGGGTCAGCGGGACGCCTTTATGCTATTACGATGAGGAGAAAAAAGAGGATATCATCCCGCATGTTATCGAGCCTTCCGGCGGTGTGGACAGAGCGTTTCTCGCCTTCCTGATAGACTCTTACAGAGAGGAAAAGGTCCGTGACGAGAAGAGAGTCGTTCTGAGTTTTCATAAGCGTCTTGCTCCCGTTAAGGCCGCAATATTACCTTTATTGAGAAATAGACCCCAGATCGTAGAATTGGCAAGGGCCATTTATAAAGATTTGAGAGGGGATTATAAAGTTCAATATGACGATACGGCCTCTATAGGCAGGCTGTACAGGAGGCAGGATGAGATAGGGACGCTATACTGCGTTACGATAGATGTCGAGTCTCTTGACGACAAAAAGGTTACTGTCAGGGACAGGGATACAATGCGCCAGGAACGCATCGGCGTAGATATGCTGAAGATTTTTATGAAGGATAAGCTTAATTAATGCGTTAACAAGAGGAGGAGAAGAATGGCGGTTATGGTAAAGAAGAAGACAAAGTCGAGCAGGAAGCTAGTGTATTTTTTCGGAGACGGCAAAGCTGACGGCAAGACAGAAATGAAGAACCTTTTGGGCGGAAAAGGCGCGAACCTTGCGGAGATGACCAATTTAGGCATGCCTGTGCCGGCAGGATTTACGATCTCTACGGAGGTCTGTACATATTACTACGAAAACAACAAAAAATACCCTGCCCAATTGAAGCAGGATGTGGCTGTAGCCCTGAAAGGCGTAGAGAGGGTGATGGGCGCAAAATTCGGAGATAGCGAAAACCCGCTTTTAGTCTCTGTCCGCTCGGGCGCAAGGGTTTCAATGCCAGGTATGATGGATACGGTTTTGAATCTGGGTTTGAACGATGCTACCGTAAAGGGCCTGGTCAGACAGACTAAAAATGAACGATTCGCCTATGACGCATACAGAAGGTTTGTGCAGATGTTCGGCGATGTCGTTTTGGGGCTTAAGCCCAAGGGAAAGGACGAACACGACCCTTTTGAGGTAATAATGGACAAGGTCAAGCGCGATAAAGGGATAACTCTAGATATAGAACTTAAAACAGAAGACCTGAAAAGATTGGTTGCATTGTTTAAGACGGAGATAAAGAAAAAGACAGGCAAGACATTTCCCGAGGACCCTTATGACCAGCTGTGGGCCGCGATAGGCGCGGTTTTTGAGTCGTGGAATAACGATAGGGCAATCGCCTATCGAAAAATCAATAACATACCTGGAGAATGGGGGACAGCGGTCAATGTTCAGTCTATGGTATTCGGCAATATGGGTGATGACAGCGGAACGGGAGTCGCTTTTACGCGTGATCCCGCGACGGGAGAAAAAAAATTTTACGGAGAATATCTCCTGAACGCCCAGGGGGAAGATGTTGTAGCAGGCACGCGCACCCCTAAGCCGATTACAGAACTCGGAAAGCAACTCAATAAACCCTATAACCAGCTTTTAAAGATTTACCGGACACTGGAAAAACATTATAAAGAAATGCAGGACATGGAATTTACCATACAAAAAGGCAAATTATGGATGCTGCAGACAAGAGCCGGCAAGAGGACGGGTCTGGCTGCCATAAGAATAGCCGTGGACATGGTGGAAGAAGGGCTGATTTCAGAGGAAGAGGCGTTGATGAGGATAGAGCCGGAACAGCTCAATCAGCTTCTTAGGCCCGTGTTTAATATGGAGGAAAAGAAAAATTTAATAAAAGAAGGCAGGCTTTTGGCCAAGGGGCTCAACGCCGGTCCGGGGGCGGCCTGCGGAAAGATTGTGTTCAATGCGGATGATGCGGAAGAGTGGGCGAAAAGGGGCGAGGATGTGATCCTAGTACGCATAGAAACTAGTCCCGAGGATATCAGGGGTATGCATGCGGCAAGGGGTATTCTTACGGCGCGAGGCGGCATGACTTCGCACGCCGCGCTTGTGGCCAGACAGATGGGTAAGGTATGCGTGGCCGGTTGCGGAGTACTGGAGATAGATTATGCATCGCGGCAGATGAGGGTAAAAGACAAGGTGGTGAAAGAAGGCGATTATATCTCCATCGACGGAACCGCGGGAGAGGTTATTTTAGGACAGATCAAGACAAAACCTTCGGAGATTATCCAGGTCCTTATTGACAAAAAATTGGATCCCCGGCAGTCCGAAATGTACAAACTTTTCGAGAAATTGATGAAATGGACTGACCGACGGCGAAGGATGAAGATAAGGACGAACGCAGATCAGGGCGATCAGGCGGCCATTGCGCTGGCATTTGGAGCCGAGGGTATAGGGCT
>MHFD01000020.1:421-2589 GCA_001804045.1 Omnitrophica bacterium RBG_13_46_9 | reverse complement strand
GCATATGTTCTTCGGAGAAGGCAAAATTGAGGCCATGCGTGAGATGATTTTGGCGGAGGATACGGCGGGTCGCAAAAAAGCGTTGTCAAAATTGTTGCCGATACAAAAGAAGGATTTCATGGAGATATTCAGGGTAATGAGGGGCTTCCCGGTGACCATACGTACACTGGATCCGCCCTTACACGAATTCCTGCCTCACGCAGAGGAAGAAATAAAGAAGATGGCCGATATCATGGGCATAGAGGCGGAAAAAGTCAAGGCAAAGGTCGAGTATCTTAAAGAGATGAACCCTATGCTGGGACACAGAGGATGCAGGCTAGGGATCGTATATCCCGAAATAACCCAGATGCAGGCCAAGGCTATATTTCAAGCGGCCTGCGAAATCCAGAAGGAAGGCATAGATGTTTCGCCGGAGATAATGATCCCGCTGGTAGGACACGTAAACGAACTTAGACAGCAAGCGGCGGTTGTCCGCAAAACCGCGGATGAGGTCATGGAAGAATATGGCGAGAAGATAAAATATACCGTAGGCACAATGGTAGAGCTCCCGCGCGCCGCCCTGACAGCCGACGAAATAGCTCAGGTTGCGGATTTCTTCTCATTCGGGACAAACGACCTGACCCAGACAACATATGGTCTTTCGCGTGACGATGCGGGGAAATTCCTTTTTTATTATTACGAGAACAACATATTGAAAGACGACCCGTTCCAGACAATAGATCAGGACGGCGTAGGCCAGCTTATGAAGATCGGGGTGGAGAAAGGGCGCTCAACCAAAAAGAATTTGAAGATAGGTATATGCGGCGAGCACGGCGGGGAGACAAAATCCGTAGAGTTTTGTGACAGGATAGGGCTTGATTACGTAAGCTGCTCTCCGTTCAGAGTGCCCATCGCGCGCCTAGCGGCCGCCCAGGCTGTGTTGAAAGCTAAATACGTAAAAAAAAGATAATGAAAATGCGAAGATATCATGGATAACATAAGACTTTATCTCAAAGACATCAAGAACCTCCCCCTTCTTACGGCAAAAGAGGAAGTTGAGCTTGCCAAGAAGATAAGAAAAGGCGATAAGCGCGCAAGGCACAAGATGATAAAATCAAACTTGCGGCTTGTTATAAATATCGCAAAGAAGTACAGTTATCTCGGTGTCCCAATACTGGATCTTATAGAAGAGGGGAACCTTGGCCTGATGAAGGCGGTGGAAAAATACGATCACAGAAGAGGGTACAGATTTTCCACTTACGCAGCGTGGTGGATAAAACAGTATATAACAAGGGCAATAGCCAATCAGGGCAAGACGGTCAGGATACCGGTGTATGTGATAGAACTTTTGATGAGGTTCAAAAAAGTAGCCGGACAGCTTTCGCACAAGTACAGGAGAAAACCTCGTTTTAATGAGATAGCGAAAAAAATGGGGATGTCCATAAACAGGGTAAGGCAGCTTAATAAGATGGCAAATACGGTTTCGAGCCTTAATGCCCCCGTGGATGAAAGCGGCTCGACGGAATTTATGGACCTGATAGAAGATGAGAAGATGGCCAAAGAGATCGACGAGTTAAGTAATTTCCTGCTGCACGAAAGGGTAAAAGATCTTTTGCATAGGATGTCACCGCGGGAAAGGAAGATATTGGCTTTGCGTTTCGGGCTCAAAGACGGCGTCAAGCACACGCTCAGGGAGACCGCAAAATATTTTAGCATAACCAGGGAACGCGTGCGCCAAATCGAGAGCGTCGCCATGAGAAAATTAAGGGAGTACATGATGGAAGAGGAAGGTAAAGAGGAGGCTGTGAAGTAAATGAAAATAGATCTTAAAAAATTTATCCGCAATGTCCCGGATTTTCCCAAAAAAGGCATTGTCTTCAGGGATATCACCACGCTGATCAATAACAAGGATACATTTAGGCACATTGTGGACGAGTTGGCAAAAAGGTATAAAGACAAAAATATAGATTATATCCTTACCGTCGAGTCAAGAGGGTTCATTTTCGGCGCCGCATTGGCTTACGTGCTTGGTTGCGGACTTGTGCCTGTCAGGAAAAAAGGCAAATTACCGTACGATACATACAAGGTGACTTACGACCTGGAGTATGGCACAGATACCCTAGAAATACATAAAGACGCCCTTCCCAAGGGCTCGAAGGTCCTTATTCTTGACGATCTCCTGGCTACAG
>MHFD01000020.1:0-415 GCA_001804045.1 Omnitrophica bacterium RBG_13_46_9 | reverse complement strand
CTACCCGCGCTGTTTTGGAATTGGTCAAAAAGCTCGGCGGCGAAACCGTGGAAGCAGCCTTTGTGATCGAGCTTGAATTTTTGAACGGTCGCGAGAAGATAAAAGACATACCGGTTTTTTCGTTGGTGAAGTACGATAAGGAATAGTTTTCAGCTATCAGTCATCAGCTTTCAGATTTAGGTAGCTGATAGCTGATGACTGAAAGCTGATGGCTTAAGATGTCCCTGTAGCTCAGATGGATAGAGCGACGCCCTCCTAAGGCGTAGGTCGTGCGTTCGACTCGCACCAGGGACGCGCTCTAGTATTGATTTGGCCTGAGCAGAAAAAAGTGCGGAATGCGCTTTTTTCTGCTCCGGCCTTTTGCCTTCGGCAAAAGGGCTTGTGCTTCGACTACGCTCAGCATCCTTCGCGTATC
>MHFD01000019.1:5811-7448 GCA_001804045.1 Omnitrophica bacterium RBG_13_46_9 | reverse complement strand
AACGCGCTGAACGTTTGCGCCCTTTGATCTAAGTTCTTGAAAATCTCTGCTATCAAATATCTCTTTAAATCTCTGATAAATCATCTTGGAATTGGCAACCGCCGCCTTCCCTTTCAGGCCCTCTACTTTTATGTCATCAAGTATTTTGTCTATCTTCGTATCTATGCGGCTTACAAAAACGCTTGCTACAGAAAATACATTACTTATGTCTTTGCCTTCCTTTAATCTGTCTTTCAAGCCCTGGATATAGGCCATCGCGCATATTTCGTACTGTTCGACGGAAAAGAGCAGGGTCACGTTAACGTTTATTCCTTTTTTTATAAGCTCCCTTATAGCGCCCGGCCCTTCCTGCGTACCGGGCACCTTAATCATGATATTAGGCCTGTTGATGCGGTAAAATATATCGGAGGCGTTTTCTATTGTCCGCACAGAATCATGGGCGATTTCAGGCAATACTTCTATGCTGACATAACCATCGAGACGGTCTGTCCTCCGGTATGTATCCGCCAATAGATCCGCCGCGTCTGATACGTCTTCCAAGGTAAGGATGTCATAGATCTCCAAGACTCTTTTGCCTTCTTTGGAAAATTTCTCTATTCTCCTGTCATATACGCCTGAAGCGCTTACGGCTTTCTCAAAAATCGTGGGGTTAGACGTAACGCCCAGACAACCTTCCTCAAATATGCGCTTGAGCTCGCCGTTTTCTATCAACCGGCGGTCTATATTGTCATACCAGGGGCTTTGACCAATCTCAGCAAGCTTTCTAAGCGTATTTGTCTTAACCTGTTCTTGCGTCATTTCCCAAATCTTTCAATTTACGGATTAGCCCTCTTATGTTTTTGGAACCGAAAAGATATGTCCCGGCCACAAGCACATTTGCGCCATTCTCGACTGCCAATCCCGCTGTCTGGTAATTTATCCCGCCATCGACAGCGATATCTCCTTTATAATTTCTCCTAAGCTCTCTTATCTTATTTAGCTGGTCAGGCATAAATTTCTGCCCCCCAAAACCCGGCTCTACCGTCATAACAAGCACCTCGTCAATAAGGGAAAGGAGGGGTTTCACGGAATCCGGATCCGTCTTAGGTTTAATCGATACACCTGCTTTATTTTTAAAGCGCCTTATTTGGCGGATAAGGCCTTTCGGATCCTTTATGGTCTCGATGTGAAAAATGATCATATCGCTCCCCGCTTCCGCGAATTCCTTGACATACTTTTCCGGGTCTTCTATCATCAGATGCGCTATCAAAGGTAAGCGGGATACTTTTCTCATCGCCTTTACAATAAAAGGGCCGAGGGTTATGTTCCGCACAAAATGGCCGTCCATAACGTCAACGTGCAGCATATCCGCCCCCGCCGATTCCGCCCTTCGGATTTCAGACGCCAGACAGCTGAAATCCGCGGCTAAAAGGCTCGGAGCGATTTTAATCAAGGGTTTTTTCATAATGCGCATACTCTAACACACGATTTCTTTTTCGTCAATACCTATTCCCGGACACCATTTTTCTATGCCCGGGGTCTTGCGTTAAATAAGACTTTTATGTGTCACAAAAATTACTTATTGCCGTGCACCATGGGTACAAAACGTACTGGGATTAACGCTTTTTTATCTATCCCATCCTTTGTCTTTGTAATAA
>MHFD01000019.1:0-5802 GCA_001804045.1 Omnitrophica bacterium RBG_13_46_9 | reverse complement strand
CCTAGTCTTTTTTCGGCTTCTTCCGCCAGCGCCGGGATTATCTCTATAGTGCAGACCTCTTTGACCATCTCCGCCAATACCGCTGCCTGATATCCGCTTCCTGTACCGATCTCTAAGACCTTATCCTCTTTCTTAAGATCCAATGCCTCGGTCATAAACGCCACGATATAAGGCTGAGATATCGTTTGGCCGTATCCTATAGGCAAAGGTGTATCTGCATACGCGATGTCTTTTAAACCATCCTCCACAAAAATATGCCGCGGCACCCTTAACATGGCCCTGATGACATTCGGGTCCCTAACCCCCCGGGCCACAATCTGCTCCTCGACCATCTTTTTTCTTTTTCCATCGAAATCTTCCTTCTCAGCCACGGATGAAGCTTCAAAAGTCATAAGTAATAACAAAATGATTAAAAAAATACGTGACATATAAATAGCCCCTTTTATAAGTTAACCTACATGCTGACCGGATAACCTGCTAACAGACTTTCTTACCGCCTCTTCGTAAACAGCCAAGGTCTTCTCCGCCATCTCTTCGAGAGTAAAGAACCTTTCGACCCTTTTCCGCAAATTGCCGGCGCACTCTCTGCAAAAATCCAAATCGGTCAGCATCCTTATGATTGCGCCGGCCATACCGGCTTCGTCCTTAGGGGGGAAAAGCAGTCCGGACACGCCATTTTCGATAACCTCTTTTATGCCTCCGATATCGGAGGCACATACGGCGGTGCCTGCTGCCCCCGCCTCAATCGCCACCCTTCCAAACCCTTCGGGGACATTCGTCGAAAGCACGAGGCAATAGGCTTTATTTAACAAATCGTTTATATCGTTCCTTACGCCAAGAAACTTAACTTGTTCCGCTATGCCTAATTCTTTAGCTAGTCCTTTCAATTTTTTTAAATAATATTCTTTTCCTTTTTGAACCCCTCCCGCAATCCAGGCTTCCACGTGTTTTGAGTTGCCTTTTTTATCCGCGGAGTTTGTGCTATCTATGACGCGTTTCATGGCCCTTATAAACTCATACTGCCCTTTCAGCGGAGTCAACCTGCCTACATTTATAATTGCAAATGAACCCCTCTCATTATCATACTTGTCCGGATAATACGGGTACTTTGTCAAATCGACTCCCCTGTATACAAGCCTGATTTTATCTTTTGAAACCCCGAAATCCTCTGTCATCCTTTTCTCCACGCTTTTTGAGATGACCATTACGAGGTCCCCCCATCCCATCACATGACTGAATAAATGCCTGGAATAAAAACCGTGGCAGCTTGTGACAAACGAAGTGCCCGATAATCTGCAGGCCAAAAAACCTATCCAGGCCGGTATGCGGCTTGAGGCATGTACGATGTCGATGCGGTGCTCTCTTATCACAGAGGCTACTTGAGGCGCAAGCAGGAGCGCAAAAGGGGATTTTTTATGAACGGGCAGCTGGATATGCAAAACACAGTTGTCTTCGAGGTATCTAACAAGTTTTCCGCCGTTAGAAATAACGAAGACGGTATGCCCTAATTTTTTTAGTGACACCGCCAGATCAACCGTGCCCGTTTCTACGCCGCCTGTTTCCAGGGCGGGGACTATGTGGAGTATCTTCATATCTAGCGTCTAGCGGTTAGCGTCTAGAAAAATGCGGACTGTCTATCTATCTTACTAGACGCTAATCGCTAGACGCTATACGCTAAACATTACCTTCCGTTAAATAACAGTGCCGGGCGCAATGGTAGAATTCTTGTGGACAATTACAATCCCGTCCTTTATAGAGTAGTTTTCCTCCTCGAGGTTTGCGACATTTTTATCATTTATTATTTTTACGCCGTTTCCGATCCTGACATTTTTATCAAGAATGGCTTTCTTGATGACGCAATTCCGCCCGACGCCCATAATGGGGTTGCCTTTGGTACTATCGGACAGGATATCGTCCTGATACTGGTAAAAATCGCATCCCATTATGACAGAATCTTCGACCAGAGACCCTTCCCCTATCCTGCTTCTCAAGCCTACGACAGAATGTTTGATAGAGGCCGATTCTATAATGCATCCCTCGGAAATAATGGCATTTATTATTCTGCCATCCTTCACTTTTGAGGGAGGCAGATATCTGGGCCTGGTAAATATCTGCCAGTATTCATCGAAAAAGTTTATAGGCGGAACGGGCCCTGTCAAAAGAAGGTTCTCGTCATAAAAATTTTTTATAGAACCTATGTCGCGCCAATATCCTTTATAAATAAAGGCCTCTGTCACCTTGTGGGCAAATGAATCGGGTATGATCTCCTTTCCAAAATCGACTTTATCGCTTTCGGTCAAAAGCTCAACTAGAACATCCTTGTTAAATATATAGATGCCCATGGAAATCAAGAACGCCTCTTTCCCGTCCAGGGTAAGGGACGCGTCTTTCAATAGGCGCGAATCCTTGGGCTTCTCAAAAAAGCCTATGATTCTATTATTCTCCAACTTTATAACCCCTACGTCGTCTAAACTCTTTCTATCGTAGGTAGGATTGCACGCAAGAGTTATGTCGGCTTTCTTCTCCTTATGAAAATCGAACATCTCTTTCAGGTTCATCTTGTACAGCTGATCCCCGGAGAGGACGATTATATGTTTAAAGGCCGGGTTATTAAAATGCTTGAGGCATCGCCTTACGGCATCAGCCGTGCCCTGAAACCACTGTGCGGTATCCATCGTCTGTTCCGCTGCCATAACCTCCACAAACCCCTTTGAAAATGCGTCAAGCTTGTATGTTCTGGTTATGTGTTTATTGAGGGATTCGGACATAAACTGGGTCAGGATATAGATCTTATTGAATCCGGAGTTGAGGCAGTTGCTGATAGGAATATCTATAAGACGGAATTTTCCGGCTAAAGGAACGGCGGGCTTGCATCTCTCTTTGGTCAAGGGGTAAAGCCTGGTACCCCTGCCTCCTCCCATTATGACGCACAATACATCTTCCATAATATCCTCTCTATTCTATTAAATATATATTAAACAAGCGGATAAATCAAGTCAGATTCATGTTTATGGCGTATTTTGAATTGTACAAGGTGATTACAGAGATTTTAGGAAAGATTACAGCGATTAAATTCTAAATCTTTGTAATCTATATTGCTTCTTTTTAGAAGCAAAGAATCGCTGTAATCATTTATTACATTTCAAGGTGATTACGGAGATTTTAAAAAAGATTACAGCGATTAAACTATAAATCTCCTCAATCTATATTGTGTCTTTTTGTAAGCAAAAAATCGCTGTAATCATTTCTTAAAAAAAGCCGTGCTACCCCTTTTCGTTACGCAGTCTTTCGTCAAAGAAGTCCAAATCGCTTATCGGGAGTATCACCGAAGAGCCGATATTGGTAAGATGCGCGGCTATGCGTTTAAAATATCGCGCCAGGAGCGCAAGGCACACAGCTTCATTTGTAGGGAGGTTGCTTTTAGCCAGTGTTCTTACGATCTCATCGCACTTTCTTACAACCCTCCTTTCCAGATAAAGAATTTCTCGTGCCACCTCTTCATCTGATTCGATAAAAGCCTTCTGCGTCATTTCAAACTCATCCATAATCTCTTTATCAATGTTGTCGAACAATTCCTTGAAGAGCTCCTTTTTGAGCGGTTTTTCGAGAAGGCCTATGATCTCAAACATATTCTTGCAGTAATCGCCCACTCTTTCCGCGTCCTTGACGACACTCATCAACACCAAAGAGGCCGGAACGTCTATGGTCGGCTGGATAGACAGGTGCTCGACTATCCTTTTCCTTATCTTTTTTTCAATAAGGTTGACCTTCTTATCGATTTCATATGTCTTGTCTTTGAGGCACGGATCCGCCTTACCCTCTATCAGGCCCCTGCACACAGACTCAAACATGTACTTGGTATCATCCAGCATCTCTTTGAACTCCTCCAAGACCTCTGTCAAAAAATCCTTGCCTTTCCAAAATGCCATAAGATTCTTAAACATAATACACCTCGCTTTAATAAGCCTTGACCTTCGCCATTTTATTGTCTATCTTTCCAAAATAATCCCTAAACACCTGAAAGTTACGTTGTTATCTAAAATATTTCGACAAAAAAATCAAGATTAGAGGCAGCATATAGAACAGCCCTATAACATATACAAATGCGAGTATTCTGCGTTTCGCGCATATTTCTGCGATAAAACGCGCAACCTTAAGCGGAATCGCCCGCAATTGTTTAAAGGGGTAAATGATCAGAATACCGGTTACGTTAAAAATCAGGTGAACAAACGCAACGGTTATGCCCGCTATATTGCCTGTGAGAGAAGCGAGTATCGCCGTAACAGTCGTGCCGACATTGGCCCCTAAAACTATGGGAAAAGAATGTTCTATTTCCAATACCCCTGCCGCGACCAAAGGCACGAGTATGGATGTGGTTATGGAGCTGCTTTGAACGATCGCCGTAAAGAGCATGCCCATGATCATTGAAAGCAGGGCGTTCTTCCTTATGACTTTATCGAAAACTATATCCGCTCTTTTTATGACCAGCATCCTCATTATCTGGACGATTTTATACAAGGATATAAAAAGCAATGCCACCGACACGGCTAGAATAATAGTATTTAAAAGGCCCTCGGAAACAAATATGGATCTTCTTAACACGCCGTATATAAGATCCACGGCCGGTTTTACTACGATTTTGATAGGGTTCGTAAATCTCACTCCGCCCATATCCAAAAATAGTGATGACAAAAATGTGCCCGTCCTTTCCAGGTATCTTGTCATCATCTCTATCGGGAAAAGTATAGCAACCGTAAATAGATTGAACAAATCGTGTATTGTAGACCCGCTAAACGCCCTCTTGAATTCCTCCTTCCTGGTAATATGTCCCAAGGCCACAAGGGTGTTGGTAACGGTTGTCCCTATATTTGCGCCCATTACGATAGGTATGGCGTTTCTCACCGAAAGGGTGCCCGCGGCTACAAAAGCCACGACCATGGATGTCGTGGTTGACGAGCTCTGTATAATACTTGTTGCTAAAATCCCTATAAACAGTCCTACGAAGGGGTTGGAGGTAGTCGTTATAAGGCGTTCGGCGAACCCATGGCCGAATCCCTTAAATGCATGGCTCATCAGGCTGATGCTGACTAAGAATAGATAGAGAAAGAATAGCATGCTGATTATCTTAAAGATTCTCGAGATGGCTTTCAGCATTGATTTTAGGGGTTTGATGTTACGGATGAATTTCTAAATATTTATTTCTTGAAAAATAGCCAATTTTTTCCGGTATCTTTCTCCTTACCCGATCTTGGCTTAAATTTTACCAGACAATAATTCCCTTTTAATTTATGGCCATTAATATCCAGCAAAATAGAGTCTTTCTTAATTTCTAAAGGCACGAAATATCCTCTATCCCAGATTTCTACCCTACCCGCGCCATACTGCCCTTGCGGAATTGTGCCCTCGAATTGTTCATAGCCGAGTTCATGATCCTCGACTCTGACTGCGAGCCTTTTTATGCCTTTTTCCAGCGGGGGGTCCTTGGGGATGGCCCAACTTTTTAATACGCCGTCCATTTCCAAACGCAGATCGTAGTGAAGATGGGAAGCGCGGTGCTTCTGGATGACATATATAAACTTTTTAAGGCCGTTCATGATCGGTCAGCGGAACCCTGCGGTTTTACAGTCGCCGCACCTTTTTTGGTATTCTACTGTGGGATGGGGTAGATTTATACTTTCGCTAGTAAGCCTCTTTGACTGTTAAACATACAAACTGCCTCGCACACAATATAGCATATAGATATATTTTCTTCAAGTCAATTATCCGGACCGAATTGACTCATATTAAATGTTACCCAAACAA
>MHFD01000018.1:19408-20817 GCA_001804045.1 Omnitrophica bacterium RBG_13_46_9 | reverse complement strand
ACTCTCTGACTGACCTTTATCTGCTTTATCCTGTCAAAAGGCGCTTCTTCTATATGCGAGATAAATTTGATTGTGCCCGCTAAAACAGGTCTCGCCGTTCGGTCCGCGCCAAAACACGCCTCGCACAGAACGCCGCCTGATGAAAAACTGAATCGTGCCTCTCGGCCTCCCAGTTCCTTGTCGCAGTTGACGCAAGACCTTAGCCTGGGCATAAGGCCCAATATGGACAGCATCTTGATCTCAAAAATTCTGGCCACCCTCTTGGGGCTTGCGTTGCTGCAAAGAAACTCTAGACTGTCCAGAAGAAGATCATAAAGTTCGGGGTTTTTCTCTCCCGGCTGCGTCACGAAGTCCAAAAGTTCGATAAAATAGGTCGCGTAACAAATCCTGTCCAGCGATCCGCTGACCTCCGGGAAAAAACTGACCAGTTCACACTGTGAAAGAAGGAAAAAACCTTTTTTCTTCCTTTCGTAAAACACGATATCGTCGAGGGCGAATAATTCGTATGAGCTCGCAAACCTCTGGTCGGGGCTCCTTGCGCCCTTAGAGATAAGCTTGAGTTTTCCGAAATCCCGCGTATATACAGTAAGAAGTACGCTTGTCTCTCTTACATCTTCTCTTCTTAATACAAAACCCCGCGTCTTTTGAATTGACATTGCAGTCCGTTTATTTTACGGATGGCGGAGCGATCGTTCCGCTTGATACTACGATCTTAAGTCCTTCTTCAACGCTTATATCTAAAAATTTGATTTCATCCTTTGGAACCATTAGGAACACGCCGCTGGTCGGATTCGGCGTAGTGGGGACAAATATGCCGATCAGCTCTTTGTCAACGGCGCTATTTATCTTAACCCTCCCCGCTCCCGTCTGGAAACCTATCGAATAGAGCCCTTTCCTCGGATATTCTATAAGGACCACTTTCTGAAAAAATGCCTTATCCTGCCCTAGAAAAGCCGAACCTATCTCTTTCGTTACGGAATATATCTTTCCTATCATGGGAACCTTAAGAAATATTCTCTCGCCGAATGAGAACATCCTGCGAAGGAAAATGATATTTGCCGCCCAGCCTATAAGCAAAATCAGAAAAATTACGATTATGAAAACTACGGTTTTGCCGATATACACGCTGTGCCGCATCAGGTATGGGTGTATCCTCAGCAAAGCCAACAAAGGATTGAGGATCAGGTTATTGATTTTTATGACGAGGTACCTTACGATAGCTATGGTGATAGCGAGCGGAAAAATAATCGCTACACCCGTAATAAAATTATTTCGTATTTTACTTAACATGACACCCTCTTCTCTGGGGCGTTTAATCTATGACTTACGCCTTTGTGTCCCGTGCAATACTAATATAAAAGCTGAAATACGAGTGCGGTAATCAGCATGCCTAAGACAGAACCTACCGC
>MHFD01000018.1:19094-19397 GCA_001804045.1 Omnitrophica bacterium RBG_13_46_9 | reverse complement strand
TCGTGTGAATATGGTCTTTCAGTCTGTGCCGGGCGATTAAAAACGCCATGACAAAACTAAGCAATATAATGAGGCCGTTTCTTGTGGAAAAGACTATTATTGTCCATAGACAAAAGGCGACTGCGGCGTGGCCGCTGGGCATGCCTCCTCTAAACGGCGTGCCTTTATGAAAAAACGCCTTTCCGGTCAGAACCAAAAACATGACAAATAATAGCGCCATAAAAGTGAGGTGCCACGACGAGCGGGCTATCTTATCTATGCCGCTTTCTATTCGAAATACAAAATGGCTTGAGAAAACGCCGT
>MHFD01000018.1:18374-18823 GCA_001804045.1 Omnitrophica bacterium RBG_13_46_9 | reverse complement strand
TAGAGCGGAACCCTGTAAAAAGAGAAGCCACCGCTGTAAGGCGGTGGAGCTTCACACACGAAATTTTTTTCTTTTCACTTTGAGCATAGCTTTGTTTCGAAAAAATCTTTCCGGTCACGCAGTATCTTTTATTGAATAGACGAGATGTCGGAAAATATCTCAAACATGGGAGCTTTACGCATTTTCCGACAAAAGCGGAAGCTTCCCGAATCTGCCTTCCGTTATCTCTTCAAGGAACTCTCTTTCTAACCCTCTGATCCTCTTCTTCTCTTTGGCTGTCCTATCCCCTAACCCCAAAAGATGCAAAACACCGTGTATGACATACAGGAGCAACTCCTCCTGCAAATCTGTCTTAAAGCGTTCGGCGTTGTTGCGGGCCATATCCGAAGATACGTAAATGTCTCCGATGAGCCTTTCTTTCTGCGGAAGCTGCCTTTCTGCCAGCAAAA
>MHFD01000018.1:16992-18341 GCA_001804045.1 Omnitrophica bacterium RBG_13_46_9 | reverse complement strand
TATATTTTCTGTTCAGCGCCTTTATCCGGCTGTTACTTACAAACGTTATGTCAATTAGCGAATTGCTTTTTTTGAAACTCCTAAGAACAAATACCGCGGCATCCCTGGTCATCTTGTGACTTATCTTCACACGCCTATTTAGATTGCTTAGTTTTATTCTTAAAGGCATTCGTTCTTTCTTTTTTTGATTTGACCTCCGGATACTCCAGACGGGTATGAAAAATGCCGGTCAACACCCTGACAAAGCTTTCCGAGATCTTATTTAAATCTTTCAAAGTAAGGTCACATTCTTCCAGCTGGCCATCTATAAATTTATTGTTGATTATCTTTTGCACCAAGCCCCTGATACGCGCTGGCGTAGGGTCGCTCAGCATACGCGAGGATGCCTCAACCGCGTCCGCCAGGAGAACGATAGCCGTCTCTTTTGTCTGCGGCTTCGGGCCGATATACCTGAACTCTTCTTCCTTAAGCTCTTCCGCAGAGGCGACTTTTTCAAGAGCCCTTTGATAAAAATAGTAGATGAGCCCCGTGCCGTGGTGCTGACTTATAAAATCCAGAATAGCCCCATTCAATTTATGTTTCCTGCCGAGTTCAACGCCATCCTTCGTGTGACTGATGATGACCAGGGCGCTCATCGACGGGGTGAGTTTCTCGTGTTTGGAGGTAGTACCCATCTCGTTTTCAACGAAATACGCTGCTTTCTCTATCTTGCCGACATCATGATAATACGCGCCTACCCTTGCCAGCAAAGAATTTGCCCCTATGGCATCGCACGCCTCTTCGGCCAGATTCCCGACCTGGATGCTATGGTGATACGTGCCCGGCGCTTTAATTGTCAATTCTTTGAGAAGCGGATGGCTTAGATCCGAAAGCTCTAGAAGGGTTATATTTGTGACCAGGTTAAAGACATACTCAAAAATCGACACAAGCCCTATGGCTATAAAACTCGAGATGATGCCGTTTATAAGCCCGAACAGGCCTTCCCTGAAAATTATCTCTTTTCCAAAATTGTTCAAAAGCCCCACGCCGCTTATTGAAAAAAAGTTCGTCAACGACACGATAAAACCCGCAAAAAAGATCTGGGAACGTCTTCTTGCCCCACGGACAGCGTATATGCCCATGGCACTGCCGATAAAAAGTATGAAAACCAGGCTTATTTTACTTCCGGCCATAAAACCTATATATAAACTGAGCGCGAGACTCGCTATAAAAGCGATGTTGATATTCAAAAGAAGAACCAGTATCATTCCGATACTTGCCAATGGAATGAGATACAAAGACTGTTGTGATTGGATAATGATAAGTGACACTAGTATAGCCAAAAACGCGTTTATGCAGACAAGCAAGAT
>MHFD01000018.1:16250-16878 GCA_001804045.1 Omnitrophica bacterium RBG_13_46_9 | reverse complement strand
ACGTTTGGTATTGCGTCTTCTTTGACAAGAGCGTAAACGATGCTTTTCGTCGTACGGTCTGAGGTAATAAGCCTGTCCAAAGTATCACGGACTATCTTACTGGCCTCTTTTTCATCGACAAGGTCCTTGGTCGCTACCTCTCGTTCTATATTGAAATGTAAATTTCGGAGGGAGATCTTCTCTGTCTTTGCGTTCAAAAGCGCTGTTTTATCCGCGGAATTGATTATTCCGACCAGAAATATATTTTCGAGCGCGTCTTTTGAAAGCTTCCGGGTCTTGTCCAGGTCTTTCAGCTCTGTGAATTTAATCAAATCCTTGTCTGATACCGCCATGAGATCTGCTTTTGCCCTAAGAAGCTCCGTCTTCCCTTTATCGCTGAAACCGGGCTTTTCCTGCGCCTCTTTTATGCCGTCAAAGAAACTGTTAACTTTAGCGAACGCCTTATCCTGCACGGAAATATCTATATCGTAAACAGGCGCTATTTTGGCCTCAAATTCTCTGCGCACCCTCTCGGTCTTCTCCTCATCTATGCTTATGGGATATGTGAAGCTGTACGGGGCATAAACTGTCCTGAGCGCTATGTCGCCTTCTTTAAGTTGGGAGATGGAGGGCTTGCTTCCTACATATA
>MHFD01000018.1:0-16179 GCA_001804045.1 Omnitrophica bacterium RBG_13_46_9 | reverse complement strand
GATTTTGGGCTATTTGTGATGTGGCGTAAGAAATCTTTAAAGTTGAACATGGATTTTACCCTCTCATAATAAATAGTTCCGCATTACATATGCCCGGATGTAACATTATGCGCGAATCTGCGGCCCTACTCATATCGCTTACTTTATTCTTCCCTATTTAAATTCTCATATGCCTGTATAATCTTCTGCACCAGCTCGTGTCTTACGACATCTTCGCCTTTTAAATAAACGAATTTTATGCCTTCAATACCTCCAAGGATAGACTGGACCTCTATTAGACCCGATACCATTCTCTTAGGTAAATCGCTTTGGGTTATATCCCCCGTGATGACCGTTTTTGAATCAAATCCCAGACGGGTAAGAAACATCTTCATCTGTTCCGGTGTAGAATTCTGGGCTTCGTCCAATATTACGAAAGAATCATTTAATGTCCTGCCCCTCATATAAGCCAGAGGAACAACCTCTATAATGCCTTTTTGGATGTATTCATGTATCATGCTGCTTTCCACCATATCGTATAGGGCATCGTAAAGCGGTCTAAGATAAGGGGTTACCTTTTCATTCAAATCTCCGGGAAGATATCCGAGGCTCTCTCCGGCTTCTACGGCCGGCCTTGCCAGTATAATCCTGCTTACTATCTTCTTCTTCAGGGCGTTGACAGCCATAGCCATAGCAAGATATGTCTTACCCGTGCCCGCCGGGCCTATGCAGAACACAATGTCGTACTTACGAATAGCGTCAATATATTCTTTTTGGCCACTGCTTTTAGGTATGATATAAAGCCTTTTGGAGGATATCTCTATCCTGTCTAAATAGATGTCGTGCAATCTGACCTTTTTATCTTCCCTGGCGGATTTTATCGCGTAGTTAAGGTCCTGTTTTTTGATATAGATCCCTTCGCGGATCGCTATAAGAACTTCTTCTATAACACAGGCGGCTTTCTCTACATCGTCGGCTTCGCCTTTTAACCGCAATATGCCTGCGCGAAACACGGAGGTGATCTTGAAAGAATTCTCGATTAACTTTATATTCTCGTCGTGTCTGCCTAAAAGACTCCGGGCCTCCGCGTCGCTGTTTAAACGGATATCCTTCTCCATCATAGTTTCCTAAGAGCTAAGAGCCAAGGGCTTACTTAACCCATTCCTCCTCTTCGATAACTTCCTCTGAAGCCACCCCTGCAGGACAAGAGACGCCTTCTTCTTTCTTTGGCGTAACATTCGTCTTTTCAACCGGGGTTTCCTCTTTTGCCAAAGCCGCCTCTTCGACGACAATGCTCTCCTGTTCGATGGTAGGCGTTTCTTCGGACAACTGCTCTGCCTTTTCGCCGGGCAGAATGGGGATCTCCACATCCACTCCGATTAAAGTCCTTTTCGGGACTTCTCTTTCTACCGGCGCAGGCGGAGGCGTGCCCATGAGATATCCTCTATTTCCCGCGAGGCGCTGGTCCACCCTGTCTTTCTGGAATGTATATGTCTTTACGCTAGCGCAACCCGCCAGGGTTATGCTCACAAAAAGGATTGTGATTGGGAGAAATTTCATGTTATCCTCCTTTTTAATTTTAGGTTTTCGAGTTTAGAGTTTCTTATTTTCACGTAACCTTTCTGATATGCAGCTCTTTCAACTGGCTATCATCAACGTCAGAAGGCGCGTCGGTCATGAGACAGACCGCCTTTTGCGTCTTCGGGAAAGCGATTACATCGCGTATAGTATTGGAGTTTATAAAAATGGTGGCGAATCTGTCCAAACCAAAAGCTATCCCTCCGTGAGGCGGGGCGCCATACTTAAATGCCTCCAGTAAAAATCCAAAGCGCTTATTCGCTTCCTCGTCGTTCAACCCGATTATTTTAAAGATCCTCTCCTGCATTTCACGTGTGTGAATCCTGATGCTGCCGGAGGCTATCTCAATACCGTTGATGACAAGGTCATAAGAACGGGCTCGTATTGCGCCGTACCGTTTATTGTCCTCCAGAAATCTTATATCCTCTTCTGCACACGCCGTAAACGGATGGTGCTCGGACACCCACCTCTTATCCTCTTCATTGTATGCGAAAAGCGGGAAATCTGTAACCCACAAACAGCTATGCTTGTTTTCGTCTATCATGCCCCTATCTCTTGCGATATCCAGCCGAAGACTCCCCAGAACACCGAGAGCTATTTCCCTTTTCTGCGCTACGATAAGCATGAGGTCCCCGTCTTCCGCAAGCGCCGTTTTTCTCATAGACTCTTTTTCGGCATCCCCGAAAAACTTGTCGATATTGGAAACGAGTTTCGCATTCTCGCATTTGAAATAAGCAAGCCCTTCGGCCCCATACTCTTTGGCTTTGTCAATAAGGCCGTTTATCTTCGAAAGGCTGTATTTTGCGCACCCTTTGGCGTTTATCGCGTATATGCCGCCGCCCTTTTCCAGGGTATTTTTAAAGATCTTAAATTTTGTCTCTTTAAGGGCATCCGTCAGATTAACGATTTCCATGCCGAATCTCGTGTCCGGCTTGTCAGTTCCGAATCTTTCCATCGCTTCGCGGTGCTTTATACGGGGAAAAGGGGTTGGCATTTCTATATTCGGAATATTTTTAAATACCCCTCTTATCAATCCTTCCGATAGCTCAAATATGTCATCCTCATCTATGAAGCTCATCTCGACATCGAGTTGGGTAAACTCCGGCTGTCGGTCTTTGCGGAGGTCTTCGTCCCTGAAACAGCGCACGATCTGAAAATATCTGTCGAACCCCGAAACCATGAGTATCTGCTTAAAAAGCTGTGGCGATTGCGGTAACGCATAAAATTTCCCCATGTTAAGCCTGGACGGGACGAGATAATCGCGGGCCCCTTCCGGCGTCGATTTTGTAAGAAAAGGCGTTTCGATCTCCACAAAATGCCTTTTTTCCAGAAAATTTCTGAAAATCGAGTTGATCCTGTGCCTGAGGCGTATGTTTTCCTGCATATAAGGCTTTCGCAGGTCGATATACCTGTACTTAAGCCTGGTCTCGTCCGAGACCACGGCGCTCTGGTTTATCTCGAATGGCGGCGTAAGAGAAGGGTTCAGAACGGTAAGCCCCCTGACAACGATCTCAATATCGCCCGTCGGCAGCTTTGGGTTATCGGTGCCGGAAGGCCTTCTTCTGACAAGGCCATTTATACGGATTACGTATTCGCTCTTAAGCTCGTGAGCCTCCTTATGGATATCGCGACTGTCTTTGGGGTCGAATACGAGTTGGGTTATGCCATAGGCGTCTCTTATATCGATAAATATGATTTCGCCGTGGTCGCGCCTGGCATGCACCCATCCTGCAAGTGTTACCTCTTCATTAATATGTTTTGCGTTTAGCTCACCGCATGTATGGCTTCTCAACATGTGTTTTACCCAAGCCTCCTCTTGATTTCCTCTGAAATGTCCGCCATCGCCACGATTTCCTGCTCTTTCGTAGCCATGTCCCTTATAATGGCCTGCTTTTTTTCTAGTTCGTTTTCACCTAAGATTATAACGATTTTTGCATTGCTCTTATCGGCGTTCCCCAACTGTGATTTCAGGGATGCCTCTTTTATATCTGTAAGGACCGCAACACGATCCAGAAATTCCCTCCTGATCTTCTCGGCTAATTGGATGCCCTCGATTTTTGCCCAGTCGCCCAGCGTGGCGATAAATATAACGGTAAGGGTTTTCAATTCAAGTGGCACCTCTTTCAATGCTAGTATTATACGTTCCATCCCCAATGCGTAACCCACCGCCTTCACATCCGGCCCGCCGAGATCTTTAACAAGATTGTCGTATCTTCCTCCGGCGCCGATGGCATCCTGGGCGCCCAACGCGGGATGCGTCACCTCGAAAACCGTACCCGTATAATAATCCAGCCCCCTTACAAGGTTTTTTGTTTCCGTATAATCTACCCTCATGGCGCTGAGTCGTTCTTTCAGCCTTTCGAAATGATCTCTGCATGGGGGGCACAAGCTGTCTGAAATGCCGGGGGCATCACGCATAACCTGTATGCACGCATCCGATTTACAGTCCAGCGACCTTAACGGGTTTCGTTCTATTCTATCCTTGCAGTCCTGGCATAGTCTGGCTTTATGCGTTTTTAGATATCCTTTTAGCTTTTCGGAAAACGTTTGCTTTTCGTTTTCACACCCAAGACTGTTGAGCTTCACGGTAAAACCTTTCAATCCAAAACACTTTAACATTTGGCTCATCTGCATGATAAGTTGGGCATCCGCATAGGGTGAGCCGGAACCGAAGACCTCAACGCCTATCTGATGAAATTGTCTCGACCTTCCTTTCTGCGGTCTTTCGCTGCGGAACATGGGACCTATATAATATAATTTGACCTCCCCGGCTAGCTTGTCCATAGCGTGCTCTATGTAGGCCCTGACGATCGGAGCCGTCCCTTCGGGGCGCAAGGTAAGCGACCTGCCTTTCTTATCAAGAAATGTGTACATCTCTTTCGTGACGATATCCGTTGTTTCGCCTATGCTGCGGGTAAAAACCGAGGTGCTCTCTATTATGGGCGTGCGGATTTCAGAATATAAGTAAGAATCCAGATATTTGCGTGCCGTCTCTTCCAGATGCCTCCAGATATGTATATCCGGAGAGAAAATATCCTCCATGCCTCTTATAGCTGTGTATTTCATATATTTCTTTATTTAGCCGATTTCCATGGATACCCGCTTGATAGAATGAAGGCGACGCAGATTCAGGGCGGAGATATCCGAAGTCCTGTGTTCATCTTTGAAAAATTAGATTTGCATTGACGGCCGTGACTGTACTGCTTAAACCAGCGGCTACTTTACCTTCTCTTTCATGATAAGGCCGGGTTTGAATGTCACGACTTTTTTCTCCGGTATCTTCACGCTTTCACCTGTCTTTGGATTCCTGCCGAGCCTGCCCTTCCTTGACTTTACCTTAAAAATACCGAAATTACGCAGTTCCACGGTATCGTTGTTCGAAAGACTATCTATAATCATATCCAATGTCTTCTGGACGATCTTTTTCACATCGACCTGTTTCAGGTCTGTTTCTTCGGATATTTTCATTATTATGTCCCTCTTTGTCATCTTCATGCCTCCTTCTTTAGTTTACACATGCATAAGCTACAGTATACGCAATGTTCCAACGGTCATCTCAGCCTGTTTATCCCGTTTTTCACCAGGAAAATAAACTTATTAAACCCTCCTATCCGTCTCTTCTTCCTTTCAAGCCTCTCGAGCAGAGAATCCAGAAATCTTAAAGACTCCTCCCAGTCCCTTTCCACCAGCGCGTATCTCTCGTCGGACATGGTGGAGAGGTTCTCAAGCGAAAGGATGTTATAAATGGATTCGCTTTTAATAAATCTCCCGATGGGTTTCACGCCGAAGGAATCCATCAGATCATCGTACCGTGAATTTACAAGCCCCTTAAGCGACAAAAAGCTTCTCTCTTCGTCTATGTCGACCGTATTACAGGAGAGTGCTTTCTTGAAGATCAGGCGAAATTTATTCCATATCTCCATGAAGTCTTTTGTCTTCTTGATATTCGCTTCTAATTTTTTATCTTTCATTTTTCATTCACAGATACACAAGGGATAATTTCATTCGTTTATATGAGTGCCCGAATCGGCGTTTCAATCCGTGTTTTCAGGTCTTAAACCCGACACTGCCGCTTCCGCACAGATTTTCTATTTCTTTAAGTAAAAGGTTATCGGGCGCTACGCAAAATCTGGCGCCTGCGGAAATACTGACCCTTTTGCCATTGGGTTCCTGAAAATTGAATAGAACCGGTGTTTTTCCGCGATGCCGGGAAAGTATATTCTTCAGATTATCCAGTATAGATTTCTCAAGCCCCGGGGTCGACAGCTTTATTAATACGGCTTTCGTAAATTTTGACTTTACCTCTTCAAGCGGAATAATTTCATCCACTATCAATTTCGGTTCTTCCTCCCGCAAATTGAGCTTCCCGCTTATAAAGACCATCGAATCCACTCTGATGAGATTGGAAAACTTCTGAAATGACCTGGGAAAAACCAGGGTTTCGACTGCGCCTGTCAGATCCTCGAGATTCACTATGGCCATCTTCTCCCCAGTTTTTCTCGTAGTCGTGATCTTTGCTTTGCTTATTATGCCTCCCAAATGCACGGTTTCGGCATCTTTTAAAGTGCTGAGACTGGCTATACCGCAAGTGGAATAGGTCTTCAGCAATTCCTCAAAACGGGCCAACGGGTGCTTGGTTATATAGAATCCGAGCATCTCCTTTTCGTAAGAAAGAAGCTGATTTTCAGTCCATTCTGGAATATCCGGGACCTCCTGAAAGGTTTTTTTAAAACCTTCCTGCATATCAAAAGCGTCGAAGAACGAAAACTGGCCGTTTAGCTTATCCTTCTGAACCCCGTCGGCCACTTCCAGCGCTTTGTCTAATATAGCTATCTGCTGTGAGCGGTATAGTCCGAGGGAATCAAAAGCGCCGCATTTGATCAGGCTTTCTACGACCTTTCTGTTGACAAGCCTTGAATCCACCCGCTGAGTGAAATCATAGATAGATTTGAACCTCCCAAATCTCTCTCTCGAGGAAATAATGGAATCTATGGCGCTCTGTCCGACATTCTTGACGGCACCAAGGCCAAAACGTATCCCCGCTTCGACAACGGTAAAATGAGAAAAACTTTCATTTGCGTCCGGAGGCAGGATCTTTATGTTCATCCTGATGGCCTCGCTGATATATAAGGCTATCTTATCCGTATTATCCCGCTCGCTTGTTAGAAGTGCCGTCATAAACTCCACGGGAAAGTTCGATTTAAGGTAAGCTGTTCGATAGCTTATCATAGCATAGGCAGCGCTGTGGGACAGATTAAATCCATATCCCGCAAAATACTCTATCTGATTGAATATCTTATTCGCCGTTTCCTCATCGACATCCCTTTCCAAAGCGCCGCTCACGAAATCTTTTCTGGCTTCCGCCATGACCTCAGGTATCTTTTTGCTTATGGCGCGTCTTAGCGTATCGGCTTTTGCCAGGCTGAAACCCGCCAACTCCGACGCTATCCTCATGATCTGTTCCTGAAAAATGATAATGCCGTATGTCTGTTTAAGTATGGGTTCCAACTTGGGGTGGTCGTACTTAATGGCTGATTTTTTATGCTTTCTTCTGATAAAATCATCGAGCATGCCGCTCCCTATGGGCCCCGGACGGAATAGCGCCAGAAGAGCTATTATCTCTTCAAATTTTTCGGGTTTTAGTTTCTTTAAAAGATCGCGCATTCCGGAACTCTCCAGCTGGAATATGCCTATGGTTTCGGCATTAGCCAAAAGTTCAAACGTTTTTTTATCGTTTAAAGGTATCCTTTCTATGTCGATGTCGCGCGATTGGATTCTCTTTACTACCTTTGTGGTTTTGTTGATAACGGTCAATGTCCTGAGACCCAGAAAATCCATCTTCAGGAGGCCTATCTTCTCCAGGGAGGTCATAGGCACTCCGGTGGTGATCTGGCCGTCGCTGGTCTCGAATAGCGGCACATAGTTCGTCAAATCGTTTTCACTTATTACCACTCCGGCGGCGTGGGTAGAAGCGTGACGGGTCAGGCCTTCCAATTTACGCGACACATCTATAAGTCGCATTATATTGGCATCGTTCTTATATAGATTGCCAAGTTCCGGCTCTAATTGCAGAGCGCGTTCTAATGTAATGGCAAGGTCATTCGGTATGAGTTTGGCAATTTTATCAACATCGGCGTAAGGCATGCCCATGACCCTTCCGACATCCCTGACAACGCCTTTAGCCATCATCGTGCCGAATGTGATGATTTGAGCGACGTTATTCTTGGAATACTTGTTTATCACATAATCGATGACCTCGTTTCTGCGCTCATAGCAAAAATCGATATCTATATCGGGCATAGTGATCCTTTCGGGATTAAGGAACCTCTCAAATATCAAGCCATAGCGCAATGGGTCTATATCTGTTATGCCTAATGCGTAGCTTACCACGCTTCCCGCCGCTGAGCCCCTTCCCGGCCCTACGGGTATGTCTTTACTTTTCGCGAAGTTTACAAAATCCCACGCTATTAGGAAATAACTTGTGTATCCGCTGTTTTGTATAATACGTAGCTCGTGTTTCACTCTATCCTCAATAACCGCGTCTATCCTGTCATATCTTTTCTTAAGGCCTTCGTCCACCAGTTTTTTAAGATACTCTTCCCGGGACATGCCCTCGGGTACGTTATATTGCGGTAAGTGTATTTTGCTGAAATCGAGTTCCAGATTGCATTTTTCGGCGATCTCTATTGTATTGCTTATGGCGGACGGCGCAGCGTCGTCGAACGCTTTCTTCATTATTTCAGCCGGTTTAAAATAAAATTCGTCTGTCTGAAATTTCATCCGGTTTGGGTCATCCAGTGTAGTCTGGGTCTGGATACAGAGCAATGCGTCATGCGCCTTTGCGTCTTCTTTCGACAGATAGTGCACATCGTTTGTCGCCACAAGCGGGATATCCAGGTCCTTTGAGATCTTTATGAGTCCTTTATTGACTTTGACTTGATCGTTTATGCCGTTGTCCTGAAGTTCCAGATAGAAATTGCCTTTGCCGAGTATGTGCCTGAGCTGGTCAGCTGTTCTTTTGGCGGCTTCTATTTCGCCGGAGAGTATCAAATGCGGGATCTCACCTTTAAGGCAGGCGGAAAGCCCTATAAGTCCGTCATTATACTTCGCCAACACTTCTTTATCTATCCTCGGCCGGTAGTAGAAACCCTCCAGATATCCTATGGATACAAGCTTCATTAAATTCCTGTATCCCACTTCATCCTTTGCCAGCAATACCAGGTGGTACGACGCTTCCTGGATGCCATGGCTGGATTTCTCAAAGCGGCTCTCCGGCGCCAGATATATTTCGCAGCCTATGATAGGCTTTAGACCTTTGCTCTGTGCCTTATGATAAAACTCGATTACGCCGAACATATTGCCATGGTCGGTAATGGCGCAGGCGGGCATCTTCAATCTTATGGCAAGGTCTATCAATTCCGGCAACCGGCAGGCGCCATCTAATAAACTGTACTGCGTATGTACGTGCAGGTGAACGAAATCGGTGTGTTTTGACATGATTATTATTTAAACACTAAATTTTAAATACGAAATACGAAACAAATTATAAATCCTAAAATTTCAAATCCAAAACATCTCTCTTTTATTATCCGGATTTAAGAAATTAGCATTTGTTTCGGATTTCGATATTCGGATTTCGGATTTATATTTCTCTATGCTTCTACTTTCCCATTCCTACGTGTTGGGCGGCCTGAAAAACCTTGCCTTCTGTCTGTATAGAAGGAGCGATGATTATTTCCACGTAATGCATCTCATTGATGTTGCGGGCGCCGAGGTTGCCCATACTGGT
The DNA here is from genome assembly GCA_001804045.1 of Omnitrophica bacterium RBG_13_46_9. Taxonomy (GTDB): domain Bacteria; phylum Omnitrophota; class Gorgyraeia; order JABMRN01; family RBG-13-46-9; genus RBG-13-46-9. Next base: position 6,833 of record MHFD01000018.1, on the reverse strand, counting down.
CATTAGCGCCCCTACAAGGTTCTGTGTGCCGTCATCTGTTCTGGCGGGCCCGAGGAGAATATCGGATAGCGTTCCTTTTATGCCTACTCTTATGCGCGTGCCTCGCGGTAAATTCGGATGAGGTGTCGCCATCCCCCAGTGATATCCCCTGCCGGGCGCCTCTTTTGTCCGCGCAAAGGCGTTGCCGAGCATCACGGCATCTGCGCCGCATGCGAATGCCTTGCAAATATCCCCGCCTGTTGACATGCCCCCGTCTGTTATTATGGACACATATCTCTTTTTCCTTTTATAATAGCGGTTTCTGGCTGCCGCGCAATCTATTGTCGCGGTTACCTGCGGCACGCCTATACCCAAAACGCCCCTTGTCGTGCAGGCCGTTCCGGGACCTATCCCGATTAAAAGACCGTTACAGCCGGTATCCATTAACTCTAACGCTACGCCATAGGTAACGCAATTTCCGATTATCACCGGTATCTTCATTGACTTGCATAGTTTCCTAAGATTAACCGATTTATATTCGCTCGAGATATGTTTCTTTGTCGTAACCGTTGCTTGGATAACAAAAATATCGCAGCCTGATTCTTCGGCTATCTTGCCGAATCTTTCCGCTTTTTGCGGAATCGAGCTTACAATAGCGGGAACATTCGCTTTCTTGATCTCCCTTATCCTTTTTGCTATGAGTTTCTCCTTTATGGGTGGTTTATATATGGACTGGGTAAGTTCGGTTGCGTCTTCGGGTGTGGCTTCCGCTATTTTATCAAGTACCTCTTCCGGATTATCATAGCGTGTCTGAACCCCCTCAAGATTCAGGACAGCAATGCCTCCCAGTTTCCCCATCGCTATGGCAAACTTTACATCTACAACGCCGTCCATCGCGGAAGCCATAATAGGGATTTTATACTTCTTTCCGGCAAATTCAAAACTTGGGTCGACTTCGTTTGGATTGACAGTCACCTTGCCCGGAACAAGCGCTATCTCATCGAATCCGTAACAGCGTCTGGCCTTCCTGTCTACTCCGATATAAAACTGTGCCATTTTCTAACTCCTTGTAGTTTAAATAGTAACAGCAATATTGTTCGCCATATAAATGGATATAGTACTATAATGCTAAATTTTTGTCAATGGCAAAGAAATGTCCGCTAAAAAACACCCCCTAAAATGGACCCATGATAATAACATAGTTCCGCTTGAGGGGGTGAAGTCCTACGTCTTTAAAAAGTGGTTGCTTTTATTTTTTGGATATTATGCCGCTTCCGCGAACCTGCGCGCGGCCTGGTGTAACTGCGGCAGCAGCTTATCGACTACGCCGTTTGCTTTGCCTAACGCATCTATGATCTGTTTCACGATTCCGGTTATGTCAATAGTATTGATACCGTTAATAGTTGCAAGCGGGTCACCTTCGACTTTGAAGTAGTAATATCGCGCGGCTGACATAGTTTCTGCGGCGCACGCAACGCTATCTGCGCAGAAAATCTTTTTATCTTTTTCGGGTATATCCTTATTCAACTCATCTATGAGTCTCCTCTGCCTTTCAGTGGTGGCCACAACTGCTATCCTAACGCCGGTTCGCGCGAGCTTAGGCAAGAGTACGCCCAAACCGTGCTCAAAAGTCACCTTTTCAGAGAATATAAAGACAGACTTATCTGTGAAAAATACGCTTTTTTGCAGGACCCCTTCCACAATCGCGGCCAAGGGTTCTTTGTCAAATCCGTTCCTGTTATACCCTTCAGGGATTAACTCTAAAGCCTCTCCTAGGCCATGTCGCGCAGAAACCGCTTCATTCAGGTCTCTATCGCTCTGGCCGCTTTTTGCATTTTCTTCGCGATCTCTATGATGGCTATAATCGCCTCTACCGTATTGTGTCAGATAATAACGCCATACATCGCCTACTTCTTGTCCCTTTATCCTACCGGTTACCTCCATGGCTTTGAGAATGACCCTGGCCGTCTCTTCCGATATGGGCACAGGAGATAGGCCTAAAATGCCTGCCATCTGCGTTTGGCCTTCTATATATTCCGTAACGGTGAACCCGCCTCTTTCCTCGATGGCGCTTACTATAACCGGTGCGTTTAAGATCACCTGCCAGGTGCTCTCGATGTCCTGGTCAGGTACGCTGCTTTTGACATCTCGGTCTTGGGTAACTCGAATGTCTGCTGACCGCCTAAGGTCCTCGAGTACAATAACGGTTTTCGCAAGCTTCTCTCTTAAAACTGATATCTCATTTCTTCCTCTCCTCGTCAGGTAATATCTCTTCGGCTGCTGGCTTTCCTGGAGACTCGAAAAATACCTGTGCGATGCGGTGCACATCTGATCGAGGATTCTCCATGCGAATGATACGCTATTCACTGAAAGCCCCTGTAGTCCCAGCTGAGGATAACGGCTTGCCACTTCGTAATCGCCAATGAGATAATCTTCTGCGCTAAAAGAGTCTGACTCCTGCAATACCTTCTGTATATGTTCCGAAAGTGTAATCACGGTAAGGATATCTTCGTCGTGCCGTTTTTTCGTCGGGTTGTCCGCAATTCTGAACTTCTTTTGCGCTTCTTTTGTCAGTGTATATCTATCCCCTTTTCCTGTCTTTTCTCTTACAAGATAACCTGCTTCTATAAGTCCCTCGAGGTCACTTCCGATAGTCGACCTTGATGGTAACGCTTCCGGGAGACCGAGAGACGACGCTGCCTGGCCGTATCCTGCTTCGTATATGCTCCTCGTAAAATATCCATCACGCTTTATTGTGTTCCGCACTGCCTCCGCTCTCAATATTACTCTCCAGGCGTCGTGGGGGCTCCTGCCGGAGACTCGTCTATCTCCCTGAGTATTACCTGTTTCGCCACCCAAACCGCCTTCAATTTCTGTTCTTAGTCTCACGAGGTCGCGCATAAATTCGGGTAAAACGGAGCTGTCGGCACGTGCGCATGTCATCAGTCTATCCGTAAGCTGTAACGCCTCGTCGTATTGCTGATCAGACATATAGCTCTGAATAAATTGCCTGCCCCATCCATATACCGCATGTCTAAAATTTTCAAAGTCGCCTTCGGATTCTCCACAAGCGCGGCTGATGTCGATATCGGAATTGAAAATTTGTTCTGCTGCTGCGCTCTCACTATCAAGGAGCCTGGCTATAAAATAAAGCACAAGAAAAGACCTGCTTGCCAATATAGGGGCACAATAAACTCTATTTTCGTCTTTGATAGAGCTTACCCAATCAAAAAAGTCAATAACTCTTTTTGGATCCTTACTCCCAAGGAGTGTTGCGGTACAAATTTTATAATATGTGGACGTTCTGACACGGGTATCAAACTCATCAATCTGTTGCGCTAGTTTTAAAACTGTATCAAAAGCGCTCTGCGCCTCATTACCAAAAGGTTCGTCGATTATTGTCCTTCCAGCGTCTTCCCATGCAAGTTCAATCCACTTCTCTGTCTCCACCATGCCCAGATGATGGAAAAACTCACGATTCGTCAACAAACCCGTTGCTTCTTCTGACTCACCGTAGATACGTTTTAATGCGTCAGCCCTCAGCATCATTAAATCATCGATATGCATCGTACTTAATATTCTGTCACCTGTTGAATCGACTTCCACAGGTTCTCGGTCCTCAATAGCTGTCTCCTCCGACTGTTTCACTCTCTGGGCAACAAGCGAATCCTCATCAGCTATTACCTGTCTCATGACGCGAATAATCTCGGCCTTGAGAGCTGTATCAAATTCTTCCGAGAATTCCATATAGGGCTCCCGAGGCTGTGGCAAGACCCCTACCTCATCCAGGTCTTGAGGAGTTTCTGGCAAGTCACCCGTCATCGCAAGAGATACGATAGCGTTATCAAGATACACGGTAAATTTCTCTCGTATCTCATATGCAAGCTTAACCTTATCAAGAAGACCGTCTCTCTCGCTCTCTGAGGTCGCCAGCTCTATTGAGTAATCTGCGATAAGCTCCAGCAACTTTCGGATGTTCTCCTCATGCAAGAATTCAGCCTTCTCGCTCGCCGCGTAATCGCGCCTTAAAATGTTGCTGTCAAGATTGGTGATTTCTAGAGTCTTATTGAGATTTAAAATCAGGCCTTGGGGGATTTCGCTTCTTTGCTTTTTGACTACCGCGAGCGCCGCCTGATACAGCTTATCCATGTCGTTTATGACCTGCCCTTTTGCCGTTACATGATATTTAAGGCCGCATATAACGCCTATTTCATGCATGAGCTTCGGCACGACTTCCCTGTCAGCCATTTCCGACGTACCGGTACTTGCGAAAAGACCGGTTACCTCCATGTGATTTGGGCCGGCAGTTTTTTCGCTTTCAAGATAGCTTTTGAGGTTTTCAAAAAGCATTATCGCTTTTCGAGCCGGGTCCATTTCGTCCACAAAGATATATATCGCGTTCTGGCTCGAGTGGCTTCCGACTTTTATCTCTTTTCCATTTTCTGTGATGACAGGCCTCTTTTCATCCCGTCCGACTTTTATGAGCACTATCTTGCGTTCCTTAAGCACTTTCTCGATTATATTTTTGAGCTTACCCTGCAGGGCATCATTGATCTTCGCCGGGTCCGGATATCTATCAGGGTCTGATACGCTATAGACCATATCGAAGAACCTCTTTTTTATATCCGGCGGAGTATCGCTCCCTATAGCGATGAAACTTTCCGAATTAAGCATATGCTCTCTTATCCATATGTCTATGATTTTCTCATTGTTTTCCACGTATCTCTTGATACCGTCGAGAAGCGCCTGTTTTCGTTTTGGCAATAGATCATATCTCGCTATCGTAGCTTTCGATTCCTCGAGTTCCCGGCCTGTGCATAATACGGTGGGGTAAACACCCCCCTGCCTCATCGTCGAAAAGAGCAGATGGTAATACTTTGTCGTCCCGTCCCACCACACGGTTATGGGGATAGAAAAGACGTGCCTCCCGACAGCGCTCACGTTGTTGAAATCGGCCTGTATGATCGTGGGCGAATAGATCGTTTCTTCGTAGTAAGTCTCCTGCTGTTTCAAGCGCACGTTCTTTCCAAATGCCCTCCTGATAACCCTTATATCATCCGACCTGTTGATCGCACCTAATGCGTTCAACTCTTGTAAATCGCTCTGCAGAGCTTTTGTTGTCAAAGCAAGGAGTTTATATTCAACGTTCTCCCTGCCAAGCAATCCCAATGTTATTTCATTTGGGCGCTGCTTGCCCGTAGTTACACTCTCCTCTGCCAGTCTTCTGTTGGCGATATTCCATGCTCTGTTAAGAGCTCCCTCCATTTGCTTTATATCTATTGGCAGATCGATACTCCCCGCCATGTCAGTACCAACGTAAAGGCCGATCTTTTCTGGAAATGTCGCGCCGTCAGCATCGAATATTTCTATTGTGTCGTTTAAAGCCCTCGCTATTGCCTGGGGAATCGAATGTATTCCAAGCTCCGCCTTCTTGTTGCCGGGTAGCTGAACGGTAACGGCATCGCCTGTTCGTGACACTCTTATTGGCTTCTCGCCGGATGTCTCGTTGCCGGCATAATCCCGTGTCCTTGTTGTCCTGGCGAGATCAACGATCTCTGCCCGCAAAGGAGTAAAAGGGACTGTGCGCTTTTCCGGCAGAGACGCGTATCTCTCATCGAGCGCGTTCAGTATATCTTTTCTTTCGTTGATAATAATCGGAAGGTTCAGCATTACACCCATCGCGTGGACGACTGACGGTCGGATGACATAATCGATCTTCCGTCCTATTGTTTCCTCGTCCGCGGGCTTGGTCTCGTCTGTAAATAGGTCGAACGTCTCTTCATCGACAAAGACGTGTACGTATTTATTGCTCGCGTGCTCCGCGTATGTCACCTCATGTTCGACGCCATACCTGTCGATCACCCGTGTCTTAGGGAGTCTCTGCATCAACCTTTGTATCTCCGGCGCCATCTTGACAAGGTAGAACTCCCTTTCCTCAAGTCTTAGGAGGCCCTTCGGATTCGATATGTCGATATTCAACGCCTCCTGCAATCCCAGCACTGTCTTACGGTAATCGAATTTCGATTCGACAGGTTTTTTGGCAAGGCCTTTCCTATGAGCAGCTTTGATTATCGCGTCTATCCCCGTTTCATGAAGCGCATAGCGGTTCATCGCTTGTAAATCCTCGAGGTTCCGTCCGATTCCCGTTATGCCCAGTTTCCGGCACGCTTTCATACCCTCCATTTCGTCAACGGTGATGACAAACACATCCATCCTCTCTTCCCTTTGGGATATAACCGCATAATACGGCGCCTGTACGGAGCCTTTACCGATCATACACGGGACGACGTATGTGCCGGATCCGAACTTTTTCGTCCTTCCAAAATTGAAATAATAGTCCATATCATGGTGAGCGTCCTCCTTACGTCCTAGGATCCTTATCCTGGTTATTTCCGGAAGACGTTTCCATATGAATACGGGTATGTACCTGGGTCCCATTGTAATATAGGAATTGATCGCCCTGTAACATGATATTTCCAGAAGCGCAATTTCTCTCAATTTCTCTTCAGAGAGCGGCAAAAGTCGTGCCGGAGTGGCGCTCTCTCCTGTGATCCAGCCCTCCGGCAGGGCCTCGATCGACCTCCGTAAAGCGAGCGCGGTCTTCAGCATCGTACTCTCCCCGATCGCCATCTTTTTCGGGAATGAATTCGGAAGATCATTTCTCACACCTACCGCGTCCAGCGCGACCTTTAATCGCATGAGTATCGTGTAGAGCTGCGGAAGCCGGGTAATAGTCTGGGCATCATAGAAGCCTGTTTCACGCTGATGGTCGATGATATCAGCAAGATATTCGATCTCATCCGCCGTTAATTGCCGTGTGATGAAATCGAGTATTGCTTCTCTCCTGAATCGCC
>MHFD01000017.1:35740-38080 GCA_001804045.1 Omnitrophica bacterium RBG_13_46_9 | reverse complement strand
ACAAAAACCATTTCCTAACGGCAGTATGCCGAGTGTCTTGCATATAACTCTTTAATGCCGGAAAGGACATTAGGGTAAGGGATGCTCCATGAGGAAAAAAATATTTTAAGAGGAAATAACACAAACTTAAAGCAAGTTCTATAAAAATTTATGACTTTGTGTTATATTACTTACATATACGCATATAAGTTTTGATTTGGAAGAATATATAATTAATTATTTGAATATCCTTCAATAACTTGACAGTTGACAGAACCGTGAAATGTGATGGGTATGGGAAGATGGTTTTCATAAGGGATATTCTTTTCGCAAAATCAATACTTTTGTCAAATTTTACTCGTTTGCGGTTTCCTTTCAAAATCGCTTTTGCCGTAACATATCGTTGTAATCTCTCCTGCCAAATGTGCAATATCTGGAAGAAGGCAAGATGCGAAAATGAATTAACGATCGGGGAAATTGATAATTTTTTCAAAAGAGCAAAAAATTTTTCTTGGATTGGCATTACCGGCGGCGAACCATTTTTACGGGAAGACTTACCGGAGATCTGCGACATAATTATTAATCACTGCAAGAGATTAAGCAGGCTGCATTTCGCAACTAACGGACAGCTATTCAATGAAATTACTGCTCTGCCCTTACGGATTTTGAACAAGCATAAAAGATTAAAATTCGTTTTTATCGTTAGCATTGACGGTCCGCCTTATTTACACGATAGCATAAGGAGGCGAGATGGGGCTTGGAAAAATGCTGTTACTACTTTTTTAAAACTAAAAGAAATTCCCAATGTGAAAGCTCAGTTCGGTTTTACTATTTCGCCGCATAATTTAGGCAGATTTGAAGAGACGTATATGTCTTTGAAGGAATCGTATCCCTCTCTTGGCTTTGATGATATCAACGTAAATGTTTTTCAAAAGTCAAGTTTCTACTATGAGAATAACTCGATGACTGAACCCAACCGTGTTTTGCTGGAAAGGGAGATAAAAAAAATCACCTCCATGGACAAGGACAAACTCAGCATAAACAATTTTCTGCGTAGAATCTATTTAAATCTATATCTGAAATATCTCGAAACCAAACAATGTCCTTTAAAATGCCAGGCTTTTTCTTCAACATGTTTTTTAGACCCGCAAGGTGACCTTTACCCCTGTGGCATGTACCAGAAGAAGCTGCTTAATATTCGCGATATGAAACAAGATTTTGCTACCGTTTGGAATGGCATTGATGCTAAAAGGCTTAGTTATGAATGTTCGCACGGTTTTTGCCCGGCTTGTTGGAGCCCCTGCGATGCTTTCAGCGCCATCGGCGGTTCTTTAATGAATGCATTAAGGAAATTTAAATGACGGAATTGATCGAAAAAAACAAGAAGATTATAATTTTTGCTTTCTTTCTAGTTTTCCTGCTCATCGGTCTGAATATATTTAAAGACTACGGCGTTCATTATGACGAGTATAACAATCAGAATTTTGGGAACAATTTGTTAAAGTTTTGCTCCAATTTTATATTCAAAGGCTCCTCAAAACTAATTATCTTTAAGCAAAATCACGACTGGGTTCATGGTCCTGCTTTTGAGATATTCTTAGCTTTTATTCAAAACAAAGTACTTAAACTCAATGACTCAAGGGACATAATTTTTGTGCGGCACCTTTGCACGTTTTTATTATTCTATATAGGCGCATGGTTTTTTTATTTGTTATGCAAACTTCATCTTAAAAGTTGGAAGGCTGCACTGTTAGGAAGCTTATTGTTAATTTTAAGCCCGAGAATATTCGCCGATTCATTCTATAACACAGTGGATATTCCGTTTCTAGTCTTTTATATAATCAGTATATACACTCTGTTGCGATGGTTGAGTGAAAGGACGCTCGTCGGAGCAGCTATCCATGCCTTGACTTGTGCTATTCTGATTGATATTAAGGCAATAGGAATCACCGTGCCTTTATATACTTTTTTATTTTTAATTGCAGATATATTAAAAACGCCTTCGCGCAAAGAGAGAATAGAGGCCATAAAGGCTATTTTGTCTTATATTCTGCTATTGAACATGTTTATTATTCTCTTTTGGCCTTTTTTATGGGATCATACCTTCTCCAATTTAATAAAGATAGTAAGAAAGATGAAAAATTTTTATTGGGGCGTCCCGGAAATCTATTTAGGAAAATATGTGAAAACCAAGAATCACCCTTGGCACTACGTACCTGTATGGATACTTGTATCTACACCACCATTTTATTCAATCTGTTTTATCATAGGGTGCATCGCTTCAATAAAATCCTTCCTTAAAAACTCAATAACGGTTATTTTTAGTAAAAGAAATAACCTTTTATTTATATTATGGTTTTT
>MHFD01000017.1:29207-35716 GCA_001804045.1 Omnitrophica bacterium RBG_13_46_9 | reverse complement strand
CTTATTGTACAACGGCTGGCGGCATATATATTTTGTTTACCCGGCTTTTTTGATTTTTTCTTTAACAGGATGGCTTGTTATATGGAAATTTGCCAAGATTAAACTCCAAAACCGCATTTGCAAAATTATACACTACTTGCTTATCTTTATTACATTGGCGAGCTTAGTTAATGTTGCTTATTTTATGGTGAAATATCATCCTTATCAAAATGTCTATTTTAATATGCTCGCCGGTAGAAATACGGAAAAAATAAGAAACAGGTTTGAATTGGATTATTGGGGCCTGTCTTATAGAAGGGCTTTAGAGTATATCTTAAAAAGCGATAAGGATGAAATCGTAAGAATTTCAGTTAATAACCTTCCCGGGAAAATTAACGCCAACATTCTAGTTCCCGCTGATAGGAAAAGATTGGTATATGTAGAATCGCTGGAGGAAGCAAAATATTTTTTGAGTAACTACGCAAAACAACCGGAAGATTATAACCACAAAAACGAGTATTTTTTTATAAAGGTCGGCAGGGTAAAAATAATGGCTGTCTACAAACTAAAATAATAATCTTTTCGGGAACTTTGGACTATAGGGCATTATCGTGAGTATAGATGATATCGGAAGCGTTTTTCATAAATATCATAATGCTTACCTTGCCTCTGTGCATGGGGCAAATTCTGAATTATATCGGAACATTGGAAAAGTTATTAATCCTTTACTAAAAGGTGATGTTTTGGATATTGGTAACGGGGGATGCTTCGCTTATGATGTCACAAAAGCAAGTAAAATTGTTGCTATAGATACGTGTTTTAAAACGGGGTTGAATTTGGAAAAAATAGCAAACGTTTCTTATCAATATGACGACATTTTAATTCCAAAAACCCTCCATCCGGATTCTTTTGACACTGTTCTTACTCAATCCTTATTTCATCATGTATCAGGAAAGAGCCATAGAGAAACGCTAAAAAATGCACGAAAGGTTATTGAAAACGCAAGATATGTTTTGAGGCCTGGCGGAATGTTCGTTATTATCGAACCGATAACTTCCGCAGCATTTGAGTCTATCGAAAGGACACTGTTTAAGATATTCTTAACATGCTTCTCAGTATTTAGAATACCTATGATATATCTTTTTTCGTTTAAGACAATTATGGATTTGCTTAAGGATGTCGGTTTTGTCGATGTGGGGTATGGCGAGATAAAATGTCCGAAAAAAATAGACTTATGCACAACTATCCTGCCGAATCTTATAGTAATACCGGGTTGGCTTGCTCATTTTCGGTATCATTTTTTTATAGCTAAATTATGAATGACGAATCAGACTGGAGAAAATTAAACATAGGACTGGTTATATTTACTAAGAACGAAGAAAGGACTATCGGTTCTTTGATAGACGAGGTTCGCGATTATATTAATGAAGACGATATTTTCGTCATCGATGGACGTTCCAAAGATAATACTGTTTCTATTGTGTTAGAAAAGGGTATCCGACTGCTTTCCGATCCTAATAGAGGCAAGGGGAGCGCCATACAATTGGCTATAAATACCATCGATCGGGATATCTTGGTTTTTATGGACAGCGACGGGTCGCATCAGCCGAAAGAGATACCTTTACTTTTGGAAGTATTTTTAAAAGATATCGATGTGACTATGGTTATAGGATCAAGACTCAGAGGGGGCAGCGAAGAGTTTTATAGCTCATTTCATGAGGTAATCAGGCTTATTGGCAATGTAATCAGTGTTTTTTTTGTGAATTTAATATGGGGATCTAAATTGACGGATATACAGAATGGCTTTAGGGCGGTAAAGAAAGATGAAATGAAAGCGCTGTGTTTGAGTGAGGTAAGTTTTGCCATTGAACAGGAAATGGTTATGAAATGCTTGAAGAATAAAAAGAAAATAGTTGAAGTGCCTTCGTGGGAATTAAAAAGAAAATATAACAGTTCTTATGTTGTGCTGTTTAAAATGTTGCCCAGATATATACTTTCATTTATAAAAAATATTATCTATTGATGAACGACAAATCGAAATCATTTGGGTGAAGTATATAATCCTTTTTTTACCGCAATCTTCTTTCCGGCATTAAAGAGTTATATGCAAGACACTCGGCATACTGCCGTTAGGAAATGGTTTTTGTTTTTGGGCAAAATTTTTAACCGCACCAAAAAACTCTGCCTTTGGTTTTGAAGGCGGGAAGAGCGAAAAAGACAAGACAAAGCAGAATAATAAACCGGGTTTTCTCCTTGTAAAGGCTGAAACAAGCGATAAAAAAACCTCTCACTTTCCAAGCGAGAGGTTTTTTTATCGCAGGTTAGCGACCTGCTTTCACGAAGCGACACATATGTAAAGAGGGAGAGACAGAACAAGGGAGGGAGAAATATTCTCCCTCCCTTGTTATTTAGTATCAGTTGAATGCGTTGGATTTCCTATTAGGAGGGGAGTACAGCCCCACCCTTTCAGTAAAACAATACTTTGACAGAAAGGGCGGGGCGTCATAGAGGGGAACCTTCCGCCAAATGCTATTGCTTGGGCGGATCCGCCATGTCAAGATTGATAATATGGCAGAATGATTCCCCTCTATGACGCTCGCTACGCTCGCTGTACTCCCCTCCTAATAGGGGTTATTCTATATACAAAGAGAGAACAAATATCTCTCTCTTTGTATTATCTCTCCCTCTTTACCCATGAACCAGAAAGCCACGCCTGTAAGGGCGCGGATGAATGGCTTTCGGTTCAGGGTTCCGCTCCACCGATAGAGCGGAACCCTGTAAAAAGAGAAGCCACCGCTGTAAGGCGGTGGAGCTTCACATATGTGTCGCTTCGCGATGGTTCGTGTCAAAACAATGGAGCCGGAGTTTCCTTGACGACCCTCATTTTTCGTAGTATCCTATCAATGAAAATTTGATCTTAGGAAAATAACCGGCGTTTTGGGATCACAAGCGCCATATCAAGGACATCTCTTTGCTGATTATGCGCTCCTTGGCATAGATGGAAAGCCTCTGGCTGTTGTTGAAGCAAAGAAAACTTCTGTGGATGCAGAAAAAGGCAAAGAACAAGCGCGCATTTATGCTGAGAAAATTCAAAAGACTACAGAGAAGTTCGTTGATGGTACTGGCGAGGACAAATGAAGAGTCCGCTTAATAGTTATTATTCGCTTTTTCGCTCTCTTGTTTGCGGCCGATGCAGCTACTTAATCTTTTTCGTCACCTCAAAGTGTAATGCGCGCTGTAAGATGTGTTTCTATTGGCGCGAGATCGCAGATGCCCACGCGCGCAAGATTCTTTCTCTCGAAGAGATTGGCCGTATCGCGCGCAACTTTAAGAATCTTATCTATGTGAGCATAACCGGCGGTGAACCTACCCTCAGAGAAGATGTGGATGAGATTGTATACCGATTCTATGCTTCGAGCGGCACGCGGTTTGTCAATATCACCACAAACGGGCTTCTTCCCGAAAGGACCGAGCAGATCGTGCGATCGATACTAGGTAAATGCCCCGCCCTCAATCTTAAGATGAACCTTTCGCTCGATCACCTTGGGGACTCACACGATGCAATTAGGGGGGTGAAGGGCGCCTTCAAAAATGCGCTAAAGACCTTCTCTATGTTGAACCTGGTGAAACGCGAGAATAATCAACTCACTATCTCTATCAGCACAGTTCTCTCATCTTACAATAAGGCCCAGATATACCAGCTTATTGACTATGTCAGAGATGTGCTTAAGCCGGATGCGCATGCTATCGACCTTGTTCGCGGCGATACAAGGGAAGATGATGCGAAGGATGTTACCATTGATGAGTTCGAAAAAGTCATTGAGTACCTTAAGACGAAAAAGAGCGGCAAGAAGAGGTTATTACAATCAGCTTTCGATTTGATGTTAGAGGTGCATCTGGAAACGCTCAAACGCAAACGAATGATCCTACCGTGCGTAGCCGGCAAGAAGATACTCACTTTAACCGATGATGGTTATGTTATACCCTGTGAGATACTGTATCAGAGGCACCCTGCGGTAGACTGTGTATTGGGCGATATCCGTACGGCGGCGTATAACATTAACACGATCCTTCGCTCGCCGAAGAACAGAGAGGTGATCAGCTTTATTAAAGAATCAAAATGCCACTGTACCTTTGGGTGCGCCACATTGTGGAATATTATAAGCAATGTCTCGATGTATCCGAATATCATAGCGAGGACATTTTAATGGCGCACGACCCCACGGTATCCGTTATAGTTCCTATGTTCAATGCCGCACGTACAATTAGAGGATGCGTAATGAGTATCCTCGCCTGCGATTATCCGTGTTTTGAAATCATTGTGGTTGATGACAATAGTTCGGATGGCTCCGCATCGATCGCAGCAGGCTTACCGTGCGTACTTGTCCGGCTTGGCACTCAGCTTGGCCCAGGCGCGGCGCGAAACGAAGGCGCACGATGTGCGATAGGAGAGATACTTGCGTTTACCGATGCGGACTGCGAGGTATCTCGGGATTGGCTGCGTAAGCTCACAAACGCGTTCAAACAGGACGATGTTGGGGGGGTGACCGGAGGATACGCAGGAATGCTTAATAAAGACCTTCTCGCGGTCTTCCAGTTTTACGACACTTCTTTCAGGCAGAGAAATATGCCACAAAATATTAATGCATGCATCGCCTCTAATTTTGCATGCAGAAAGGTCCTCTTTGAGGAGATTGGAGGTTTTCTGCCGCAGTATAGAGGCGAAGATACGCAATTTGGTTTTGCCTTGAGCGAACGGGCAAAGATCTTATGGGATCGCTCAAATGGTGTCTTCCACCATTTCAGAAAACAAGTCATTCCTTATTTTATGAATCAGATTTCATGGGCGGAAGCTGTGGTTAAGATATTTCTAACCGATTCTTCGGCCATCGGTAAACAATGCACCTGGCGCAATCATGAGATCATAACCCACCTCTTTTTGACTATCCTTATCTGGGCGTGTCTGATCGAGGCGGCATGGTATCCGGCCTTATACGGCGCCCTGTTTGTTTTTACGTTCATCTATGCGCTTGTTAACATCAACTTTATTATATTCGTGGCGCGCGAGGAATGTATTTTTATTTCTCTAAAAATCTTTCCTTTTTTGCTCGTAAGGAATACCGCCTGGCTGTTTGGCATCGCAAAGGCGATTCTTGCATACGTTGTACAGCCGCGGTTAACCACCGGAAGGAAAAGGGAAGCGACTCGAAGCAGCAGTTAGAATTTACGCAGATAGGCCCGGACGGCCCAGATCGTCGGGTCCTGGACGCCGCCTACATAGAAATGCTTATAGAATTCACGATAATCGGAAAAAGCTCCTGTCAAAGCGATAACGGCGACAAATACTATCAGAATGTTAAAAAAGACGCCGTGTAATCTGCTTCCGGCATATCTAATCGCAATCCATAAACCCAGACCCGCCATAAGATAAAAAGGCCCGAACAGGACGCTTATAAAGCGCATGTTCTGCAGGCCTATCATGGAGACTATGAAGGTCATAAGCCCTACAGCGAAGAATAGCATTCCCAGAAAAGCTGTCCGGTTTTTACCGGACAGTAATGTTTCGGTTTTGTCGGGTGAATCATTATATAAAAAGATTCCTGCCAGACCCGCCAGACATAAGACCGTACTTACCGGGCTTATTCTCCAGAACGCGCCGAAAAAGTGATACCAGGGACCCGATTGATACTGGAGCGCAAAGGTGTTCTCCGGCACAGATTCTTTCATATGCATCAACACCCTGAGGTAAGCGGAGATTCCACCGGCGTAATATGATAGGATAGCTACGCTTATTCCCGCCCCCAGAGCGCAAAGGGCCATAAAACGGACGCCTTTTAAAAAGGACTTCTCCCCGATTAAAAGCGTTAAAAAAATCCATATCGCGCACAACCCGTAAATAACATTGCCCGATTCTTTAATCAGCATGCTGTAGCTTCCCGCCAGCACAAACAGAATATACCAGATTTTTCTATTGCTGTTCTTAACTATCTCGCAAGTGGTGTAGAGAAGAAAAAGCCCCACGCACCCGAACATCGTGTCCTGCCATGCCCGACGGACCATGGCCAGATCTACGGGACAAATGCTCATGAATAAAAGCGCGTATAGGGTAATCCACCCGTTAAAGAATCTCAGGCCGAAGAACAAAAGAAGCACAAGCGCGATAATACTGAAAAAACACGAGAAATATGCCCCTACCTTTAAATCTTCTATATTTGTGAGCCTTAGGACGGCGGCAAGCGGAACGAGATAACCTATTCTGGTAGGCGGCGGAATGCTCCACTCTGCTTTATGGCTGTCGTGGTACTCAACTAGCGAGCGCCCGCCCGCCAGACCTTTTTGCGATAGCACCGCAGCGTGGTCTATATATGTGTATTCATCGGGCGATCTGCTAGGGTAGTCTAAAGTATAGTAGATACGTAGCGCTATGCCGAAGACAAGCAACGCGGTAAGCAAAAAACCGACAACACCCTTTTTATTAATTTTTTTTGTCTCTGCTTCAGCCAGCGGATAGGCCTTATCGATGTTTTTCG
>MHFD01000017.1:26899-29196 GCA_001804045.1 Omnitrophica bacterium RBG_13_46_9 | reverse complement strand
CCACTGCTTTTTTTACCCATTTTCCGCCTTTGGTTACGCGATAGGACCGATCATTTTAATGGACGACATAAATACCAAAATTAGTATATCATATGTTACATAGGTATTATACTCTTTTTACCAGCAAAACACATCTTGCTTTTTTATTTTCTCCGTAGTATTATATTAACACTATTAAAAGATATAAAGAGCTCACCCGTCCTATGAGAGTAAAAAAACGTAAAAAACTGCGCATTTCCCACATTCACTGGGCGTTCCCGCCTATCATCGGAGGCGTGGAAACGCATCTCGTTATGCTGCTTCCAGAACTGGTTAAAATGGGCCACGAAGTCAGTCTTCTCACAGGTTCCACAGAAGGGGCAAAAGCAAACGACATTTACAAAGGAATTAAGATAACCCGCGTGCCCATAATGAACCTGAACTGGCTGAACGCAAGGGGCCTGGAGGGCATAGAAGACGAGGTAAGAGAGGAGTTCAGGGACTTTTTGGAAAAGACCCGGCCTGATGTGGTCCACGTCCACAATATGCATTATTTTAGCAGACCGCACGCTTCTATCCTGGAAGAGGAAGTGAAGAAAAAAAGAGGCTTGCCCCTAATCCTTACGGCGCATAATTCATGGGATGACATGTTATTCCTGGATCTTACAAGAAAGATCAGATGGGACCATATTGTCGCGGTGAGCTTCTATATCAAGAAAGAACTCATGGGGATAGGCTGCGATAGCAACCAGATAACCACGATTCACCACGGAATAGACACCAACAAATTCAAGCCGACAAACAAAAAAGAATATAAAGGGAGACTCGCCTTTATGAAAAATAAAAAGGTTATTTTTCATCCGGCGAGAATGGGTCTTGCCAAGGGATGCGACATCAGCGTAAAAGCGATGAGACTTGTTATAGATAAGTTCCCGAATGCGATTTTAGTCTTGGCCGGCACGCGAAATATAGTAGACTGGGGGACCACCCAGCAGAAAGACATAGCCTATATCGTGGATCTGATAAATGAATTGGGCGTGAAAGAAAACGTGTATGTGGAGATGTTTACATTGGATGAGATGGTCGATCTTTACGCGATCGCGGAAATCTGCCTGTATCCGTCCAGCGTAGGAGAACCGTTCGGCCTGACAATGCTGGAGTCTTTGGCTTCAGGAAAGCCGATGATTGTAACCGATTCAGGAGGGATGCCTGAGGTCATACAAGATGGTATAAACGGCTACATCGTCCCTATAAGAGACTATGAAGCGGTAGCCACTAAAATAATGACGCTTTTGAATAACCAGGGCTTAAAAGAAAGAATTGGATTGACAGGCAGGAAGATCGTGGAACTCAGGTTCACAAAAGAGATCATGGCCGAGAGTAATATCAAAATATATGAAAAGATCCTAGGTATATAATGCCTAAAACAGAAGTAATCTTATTTCTTGTTCTTACGGCTCTCTTGTGGGGCGCGACGCCTGTTCTGGAAAAGATCGGGCTCGGAAAAACGGACCCTTTAACGGGGGTTACTATCAGAAGCCTTGCCGTTACGGTCGCCCTTGTGATATATATGGTCCTTGCGGGAAAAGCGAAACAGATCTTGCAGATTGATATAAAAACACTGGCTATCTTTTCCGCGACAGGCTTGATGGCAGGGCTTCTTGGCATGATAACATATTTTGCCGCTCTTAAACACGGCGCCACCTCGCAGATCGTGCCGATAGCTGCGACATATCCATTGGTCACGGCCATATTAAGCGTACTGATCCTCGGGGAGCAGGTTACTCCCTTACGCTTGATAGGCACGTTGTTTATAATAATCGGTATTTGGTTTGTGCAGAATTAAAAAGGAAGAGATACCATGTGCGGAATAATAGGATACACGGGCGCCAGATATGCTTCAAAGGTTCTTTTGAACGGTCTTAGAAGGCTCGAATACAGGGGGTATGATTCCGCCGGCATAGCGGTTTTACAGAGTGATTCGATTGTATTCAGCAAAAAACCGGGCAAGCTCCACGTTCTCGCGGATGAATTAAAGCGTTTCCCCTTAGAAGGGAATGTCGGGATCGGACATGTCAGATGGGCCACCCACGGCATACCAAATGAGATAAATGCCCATCCCCACCTGGACTGCAAGGGCAGGATCGCAGTGGCCCACAACGGTATCATAGAGAACCACCTCTATTTAAAAAAGCGACTCAGGAAAGAAGGGCACAAATTTATTTCCGATACGGATACCGAAGTGATCCCGCACTTGATAGAAAAGTACTATAAAGGCGATCTGCTGGAAGCGGTACGCCTGGCAGTGCGTGACCTCA
>MHFD01000017.1:22864-26855 GCA_001804045.1 Omnitrophica bacterium RBG_13_46_9 | reverse complement strand
AAGATAGTAGGCGCGCGCTGTGACAGCCCCCTTATAGTAGGGGTCGGAAAAGGCGAAAATTTTATCGCAAGCGACGCCCCGGCTATCCTGGACTATACGAAGAGTGTCATATTTTTGAATAACTTCGAAATCGCGGAAATCTCCCCTAGGTCCGTAAGGATAGTGGATCATAATGGTAGAAAGGTCTCTAGAAAGATTTCACGCATAAGATGGGATATAAGTCAGGCGGAAAAAGCGGGTTTTAGACATTTTATGCTTAAGGAGATTTTTGAACAGCCCCATGTCGTCAAGAATATTCTGAAAGAAAGGCTAAAAAACGGCAGGGTCTGTTTCGAGGAGCTTGCGCTTGAGAGTAAAATATTCAAAAAAATAAAAAACATAGTCATAGTCGCCTGCGGCACGGCTTATCACGCTTCTTTGACGGGTAAATATATGCTGGAAGACCTGGCCAGAATACCGGTCTGGGTCGACACCTCCAGCGAATTCAGGTACAGGAAACCGCTTATCGGCAAGAATACCCTTGTGATCCTGGTGTCTCAGTCAGGCGAGACAGCCGATACCTTAGCCGCTTTAAGAGAGGCAAGAGCGAAAAAAGCCAGAACATTAGCGATATGCAATGTTCTCGGCAGTTCCATAGCCAGAGAATCCGAAGGCGTGATATATACACACGCCGGTCCAGAAATCGCCGTCGCATCCACGAAGGCTTATATAGCTCAACTCACCATACTGTATCTATTGACAATTTATATCGGACGGATAAGGGGTGCCATATCTAGCAGGGCGGAAGACAGGCTGTTGAGGGAACTTAAAAAAGTTCCGAGGCTCCTGAAACTCATGCTGGATGATTTTAAAGTTCATAAGAACAGGATCGCGGAATACGCGAGTGAATTCAGGAAGTATTATCTGAAAAGGCACAATAAAAGCACGTTTCTATATTTGTCCAGAAACATCAATTATCCCAACGCCCTCGAAGGCGCCCTGAAACTAAAAGAGATTTCTTACATCGCCGCGGAAGGATATCCTGCCGGTGAAATGAAACACGGCCCCATTGCCCTGATCGACGAGAACCCATGGGTGGTGTGCATTGCCACAAAGTCCAAAGTATATGAAAAGATGCTCTCCAATATTCAGGAGGTCAAGGCCCGCGGGGGCATAGTTATCGCCATTGTTTCCAAGGGTGACAGGGAGATAAAAAGTCAGAACATAAATTATATCATCGAAATCCCCAGGATTGACGAGTTCTTTTCTCCCCTGCTTGTCATCGTTCCCTTGCAGCTTATGGCTTATTATGTGGCGCGTGAATTCGGATACGACATAGACCAGCCGCGCAATCTCGCTAAGTCCGTTACGGTAGAATGATCCCGAGTCTTTAACCCGCCTTCGCGCCTGCCTCGCCGGCAAGGCGGGGGATTCCTTACCTGTAAGGGTAGGTGGGAATGGGTAGTCATGGAAATTCCGCTTCGGCGAGGTTTCTGCTTAACCGAGGCGAAAGAAGAGATTCCATACCTGTAAGGGCATGGAGCTTCAACTATCAGCCATTACGCTGATATCCGAAAGCCGATAGCTGATATGAAAGGCACACTGTATATAGTAAGCACCCCTATAGGCAACCTGGAGGATATAACCCTCCGTGCCCTGCGCGTCCTGAAGGAAGTGGACATGATAGCCGCGGAGGATACAAGGCATACAAAGATCCTTCTGGACAAATACAATATCAACAAAAGATTGATAAGCTTCTATTCCTACAGCAGGTCAGACAGAAAAGACGAGGTCATAAATCTCCTGAAAGAAGGTAAAGATATCGCCCTCGTCTCGGACGCGGGCACACCCGGGATCTCCGATCCGGGTTTTTTACTTATCAAAAGCGCTATAGAGGACCAGATTCCGCTTGCGGCCATTCCCGGGCCGACGGCGCTTGTCAGCGCTTTGGTTGTTTCGGGAAAGCCCACCGGAAAATTCGTATTTGAAGGATTTCTTTCCAATAAATCATCGAAGAGAAAAAAAAGATTGGAATTTTTAAAGAATGAGGAAAGGACCGTTATTTTGTACGAGTCCTGCCACAGGATAACAAAGCTTTTGAAAGAAATGCTGGACGTAATGGGTGATAGAGAGATAGCCGTTATAAGGGAGCTCACCAAAAAATTCGAAGAGGTGAAAAGAGATAAGATAAGCGTCCTTCTGGAACATTTTTCCAAGGTCAAACCGAGAGGAGAGTTTATCGCGGTTATCTGACCTAAAATAGCTTAGACGCAAGATACGCGCATATTCCACAAGGGACGATCGGGGGCCGCGTTATCAGCGTGAATGGTGAATAGGCGTTAAAAAAACAGCGATATATTATCGAAGGAGATAACATGAGCAAGAAAGCGTTGATTACAGGTATAACAGGCCAGGACGGAAGCTACCTGGCGGAATTTTTGTTAAGCAAAGGATACGAGATACACGGGATAATAAGACGCGCGAGCACATTCAACACCAATCGGATAGACCATATCTATGTTGACCCCCACTTTCCGGAGGCCAAAATGTTTTTGCATTATGGCGATCTTTCCGACTCGGAGCAGGTGTCAAATATTATATACGAGATAAAACCCGACGAGGTCTACCATCTGGGCGCTCAAAGCCATGTCAAGGCAAGTTTTGACATGGCTGAATATACAGGAAATATAACCGCCCTCGGGACAACAAGGATTTTGGAATCCGTAAGAAGGAGCGAGAGTAAGATTAGATTTTATCAAGCCTCGAGCAGTGAAATGTTCGGCAGAAGTCCGTCCCCGCAGAACGAAGATACTCCATTGCGGCCCAGGAGCCCGTACGCGGTAGCTAAGACCTACGCCTATTGGATGGTCGTGAATTACAGGCAGGGGTATGATATGTTTGCCTGTAACGGCATTCTTTTTAACCACGAGTCGCCGAGGCGCGGCAATACTTTCGTTACAAAAAAAATTACGAGAGGTATCGCGAATATAATAACCGGCAAGGATAAGAAACTATATTTGGGTAATCTTGACGCAAATAGGGATTGGGGCTATGCGCCTGAATATGTGGAATTGATGTGGAAGATGTTACAGCAGGATAAAGCCGGCGATTATGTAATCGGCACGGGCCTTACCAATTCCGTAAAAAAATTTGTTACCCTGGCCTTTAACTACGCGGGATTGGATTGTAATAAATGCGTGGAGATAGACAGGCGGTATTATAGGCCGCTGGAAGTCGACGATTTGGCGGCCGATAGCCGAAAGGCAAAAAGAGAACTGAAATGGCAGCCAAAGATCATGATAGAGGATCTTGTCAAGATAATGGTGGACGCGGACATGAGGGCTATCGGACTTAAAGCCATAGGGGATGGAGATAAGATTTTAAAAGAGAGATTTCCGGATAGATGGTGGAAGGCGGATTGAATATGAAATACTTGATTACGGGGATTTCGGGCTTTGTCGGCGGCCATTTTCTCGAATACATTTTTAGGCAACACCCCGAAGCGGAAGTTATAGGCGTTGACGCAGCGCCTGCGGAATTTGATTTTTTAAAAGAGACTTTTCAACGAAGAATTTCGTTTTATCGCGGGTCACTTCTGGACAAAGACCCGATTTCGGATCTGGTTCAGAAAATAGAACCGGATTATATCGTCAACCTTGCCTCTTACAGCTCCGTTATGCACAGCTGGAAAAACCCGGCCGACTGCTTTGTAAACAACACCAATATCTTCTTAAATATCGCCGAAACGGTACGTAAAGCAAAGATCACGACAAAAATCCTTTCCGTAGGCTCTTCCGAAGAATACGGAATAATCAAGGCAAAGGATATACCCTTGACCGAGGCGATGCCCTTGAATCCGGTAAGCCCGTATGCCATTGCGCGCGTCGCTCAAGAACAGCTTTCAAGGATATATTCAGAGATATACGGGATCCCGATTATCTGCACCCGGTCTTTTAACCACATAGGCTCGCGACAGAAAGATGTATTTGCGGTAAGCTCTTTTGCGAAGCAG
>MHFD01000017.1:18927-22856 GCA_001804045.1 Omnitrophica bacterium RBG_13_46_9 | reverse complement strand
AGGAAAAAGAGGCAAACGAGATAAGCTCATATGCGGCAATCTCGATATAGTAAGGGACTTCATAGATGTCCGCGATGTAGCAAGGGCCTACGATTTATTATTACACAAAGGCAAAATCGGTGAGATATATAATGTCTGTTCCGGCCAGGGTCATAGATTATCAGAGGTCCTGGCGATGCTCCAGGAGAAAGCCGGCACAGACATGATTATAGAATCCGATACGGACTTGATGCGCCCGGTAGATAACCCTGTGGTCATAGGTTCTTATGAAAAACTAAAGAGAGATACCGGGTTTCAAATAATGTATGATCTCTCTCGGTCGCTTACGGATATATTGGAATATTGGCAGAAACTGATTTCGTAAACCTGGACTAAATCACATATGCAGTTCTGGCAGGATAAAAGAGTGCTTGTAACCGGTGGGAAGGGTTTTCTCGGCTCTTATGTTGTAGCAAGACTGAAAGAACTCGGGTGCGGGAATATCTTTGTACCCGAAAGCAAAAATTATGATTTAGTGAACATGGAGGCCGTAAAGAGGGTATATAAGGATTCAAAACCGTCCTTTGTTATTCATCTTGCGGCAAGGGTCGGGGGCATAGGAGCAAATAGGGCCGATCCGAGCGGATTTTTTTACGATAACCTGATGATGGGCACCCAGCTGATGGAGGAAGGGAGGAAGCTCGGCGTGGAAAAATTTGTGGTCTTAGGGACAATATGCTCGTATCCGAAATTCGCGCCGCTGCCTTTTAAAGAAAAAGACCTCTGGAACGGCTATCCCGAAGAGACTAACGCGCCATACGGGTTGGCAAAAAAGATCCATCTTGTTCAGGCCATGGCCTACAGGCAGCAATATGGTTTTAACGCCATATTTTTACTTCCGGTAAACCTGTATGGCCCTGGAGATAATTTCGATTCCGAAACTTCGCATGTGATACCAGCCGTTATAAAGAAGTGTTTCGACGCCATAAAGGAAAAGAGAGACGAGATAATTGCCTGGGGAACAGGGGAGCCTACGAGAGAATTCTTATACGTAAAAGATTGCGCGGAAGCGATCCTTCTGGCGACAGAAAAGTATAACAAGCCGGACCCGGTAAATATCGGCGCCGGATTCGAAATTTCCATTAAAGACCTGGTTGGTATGATTGCGGCAGAGACTGGATTTAAAGGGAAGATACTATGGGATGCGTCTAAACCGGACGGACAACCAAGGAGGATGCTGGATACGTCAAAAGCGAGAGCGGAGTTCGGTTTTATAGCAGATACGCCTTTAAAGGAAGGGCTGAAGAAGACAGTGGAATGGTATAAAAACACGTATCTATAACGCCTTTTGATAGTTAGGCAAAAAAGATATACGCTATATATTCTCAAAAAAAGCGTCTAATTTTCATTGACAACCGGGCTGTAGGTGATAAAATACATATTTACCTTAACTCCTTTTAAACTAATCGGATATGATAAACCAGACATTAGTTCTGATAAAGCCTGATGGATTAAAGAAGTCACTGACTGGCAACATTCTTACCCGTCTTTCTGAAACAAAGCTAGATATTGTAGCCGCCAAGATTGTACGGGTATCACGCCAGCTTGCCGAAGAGCATTATAGGCACATGAAGGACAGGCCTTTTTACGAGGAACTCATTAAATATATGATGGGATATTACCATAAGAAAAAGGTCATGGCGCTTGTTTATTGGGGAGAAGACGCTATTAACAAAGTCCGCCAGATAAGCGGTGCCACCAATCCTGAAGAAGCGGATATGGTAAGCATAAGGGGTCAGTATGGCAGGATTACTACAAAAGGGGTCTACGAGAATGTCATCCACGCATCTACCAATGAAAGCGAGGCCGAGCGCGAGATAAAGCTTTGGTTTGCCCCTGATGAGCTTATAGTAGATATATATCCCGTTAAAGAGGTAAAGTCGGATAAATTATTAAGGGTTTGGGTATGATAAGGTCTATGACAGGTTTCGGTGGAAGCAAACTGCGCACAAAATTAGGATTTTTTACGGCCGAAATAAGAACGCTCAATCATAAATTTCTGGAGATAACACCCAAATTGTCCAATAGCCTGGCGATATTTGACGAAAAAGCCAAGGCTATCATAAAAAATAAGGTTAAAAGAGGAAAAGTTTATTTTAACCTAACGCATGATACCACTCAGGAAACCGGCGCCAATATATTCATAGATTATAAGTTGGCCAAGAGCTATTGCGGCAAACTTAAAAACCTTAAGAAGCAGCTGAATGTAGAAGGCTCGGTCCAGATGTCCGATATAATTTCTTTCCCCGGAGTAATAAATTACAGGTTGGTGGAAAAGGATGCGGGCAGGCTCTGGCCTTTAGCGCAGACGGTCATAAACCAGGCCCTGGCGAAATTGATTAAAGATAGAGAAAGGGAAGGAAGTTTTCTTTTAAAGGATTTAATGATGCGCCTCAGAAAGATAAAAAAGATACTATCGAGTATAAGCAAAGACGCCACTTCCAACGTACAGAGTTATAAGGAGAAACTGGCGCAAAGGATAAAAGAGTTTTCCGGCGGGTATTCCGTAGATAAGGGAAGGCTTGAGGTGGAAGTCGCTCTTTTCGCGAAAAATAGCGACATAACCGAGGAGCTGACCAGGATGAATAACCATATAATAAATTTTAACAGAACCGTTAAAACAAGCGATGAGGCCGGAAAGAAACTGGATTTTATCGCCCAGGAACTTCATAGGGAGATAAATACTATGGGCTCAAAAGCGAGTGGTTTTAATATTTCAAAGGGCGTAATCGAGATAAAAACAGAAATAGAGAAAATAAGGGAGCAGCTTAAAAACATCGAGTAAAATAGAGATGGACGAGGATGTTGGGCAGGCGATTACAGATTATGCGATAAAAAGAACTCATACAACCGCCCGCGATTATGCGCTCTCTATAAGAATATCGATGAATAGAAAGGGACAGATTTTTGTCATTTCCGCCCCCTCGGGAAGCGGAAAAACTACTATATGCAAAAGGGTGTTAAGGAGAATAAAAAGCCTTACACCTTCCATATCTGTGACCACCAGACATCCCCGCCCTGGCGAGAAGAACAAAAAAGACTACCACTATATTTCTGTGGAATCTTTTAAAAAGAAGATAGAAGAAGAAAGTTTTTTTGAATGGACGGAAAATTTCGGATATTTCTACGGCACGCCGAAGGGCTTTATTTTAGAAAATATAAGAAAAGGCAAAAATTTGCTGTTAAGCATTGACATGAAAGGGGCGGCGCACATTAAAAGGAAATTCCCAGACAGCGTCCTTATATTTATAAAACCGCCTTCTCTTAAGGAGCTTTCCCATAGATTAAGAAGAAGGGCTTCCGACGGTAAGGCGGAGATCGTCAAACGGCTCAGGAAAGCTAAAAAGGAGCTTTCTTATGCGTCTAGATATGATTATGTGGTGATAAACAATAGATTAGACGATGCCGTCGATGAAGTGGTTTCGATAATCAGGAAAGAGATAAATAAGGACTCAAATAAGACTTTTGAAAAACTTATTCCAGCCTAAGCAGGGCAAAAGAGGGTTTACAATGATTTTTCCATAGAGAAAAATAAACCCTGTGATCTAAGGCCATTGACAAATTTTGTGAGGGACTGGATGTAAATCAAAAAGGAGGAACAGATTGGCTTACATTTCAATGGAAAATTTACTAAGACCCGAACAGGATAGCGTGTATAAAATGGTGATCCTTGCTTCTAGGAGAGCGCTTGAGTTAGGCGCAGGCAGTGAAAAACTCGTTGAAACAGACCCTAACGAAAAACTCACCTCGGTAGCTTTGAAGGAAATAATAGAAAAAAAGGTAAGCTATAAGATAAAAAAGGAATCATGAGAGAAAAGAATATCGTTTTGGGCATAACAGGCAGCATCGCCGCTTATAAGGCCTGCGATCTTATAAGGCATCTTAAGGTG
>MHFD01000017.1:13764-18919 GCA_001804045.1 Omnitrophica bacterium RBG_13_46_9 | reverse complement strand
CAATGTCATATGTATCGTGACTCCTGAAGCAGAGGAGTTTATAACACCTCTTACCCTGGAAACACTTTCCGAGAACAAGGTCTATGGCGATATGTTTAAATTGCCGGATAAACGAGAAACAGTTCAACAGACCCACCTTTATTCGAACCATCCCGGACCAGGCCAGGGTACTGTTCACGTTTCCTTGGCACAAAAAGCCGATCTTATTGTTATCTGCCCCGCTACGGCAAATATTATAGGGAAACTTGCTTCAGGGGTATGTGATGACCTTCTGACCTGCACGGTTATTTCGGCCCGATGCCCCGTATTGATCGCTCCTGCCATGAATGATAATATGTACAAAAACAGAATAACACAACGGAATATACAGGAGCTGAAAAAGACAGGCTTCAAGTTTGTGGACCCCATTAGCGGACGCCTTGCCTGTGGCTATGTCGGCATTGGACATCTTGCTGATATCGATCAGATAACAAAAAGAATAGAAAAAATCTTGAAGTGACAAAAACCCTTCGAATACTCATAACTGCAGGCCCCACCATCGAACCTATCGACCCCGTGCGCTTTATATCCAATCGCTCTACAGGGCTGATGGGGTACGAATTGGCCAGGCTTGCCAAGAAAAGAAGGTACAAGGTAATATTGATAAGCGGCCCTACTAACATAAGACCGCCCAAAGGGGTAGAATTTTTGCCTATAGAAACCGCGGGCCAGATGTATAAGGAAGTTCGTCAGAATATTGGTAAAGCAGATATACTGGTGATGGCAAGCGCTGTTTCGGATTTTAGGCCGTTGTCTTTTTCAAAAAATAAGATTAAAAAGACCCGAAAAGATTTTACCCTTAAGCTGATAAGAAACCGGGATATACTGAAATCTGTATCGAATATAGGCAGAAAGAATAAGATTTTGGTGGGGTTTTCCTTGGAGACTAAGGATGTCCTGAAAAATGCCGCAGATAAGCTAAGGGACAAAAACCTGGATTTGATAGTAGCCAATAAGGTCAGCCGATATATCATACCCTTTGGAAAGGGCGACAAAACGGTGTACCTTTTAGATAACCACGGTCGCCAGAATAAGTTATATAAATGGCCAAAAACCCGTATAGCAAGTGCCATTCTTGACACGATAGAAGACCTGTGCTATACTCCGAATTGATATAAGTATGGGGAAGTTTTTTGAGATAAAAAAAACGGGATTTACGCTTACCGAACTTACGTTTGTTGTACTATTTATTGGCATATTTATAGTATTATTAGCCCCTTTTGTCAGCAAAATACGGCACAAGGCTAAGATTATAGCCTGCGAGGAAAATCTGCAAAAGATCGGATTGGGTCTTGATTTATACGCGAGCGAAAATCAGGGAAAGTTCCCTCCGGATTTAAACGAACTTCTTAAAAGCGGCTATGTGGCGGACGAAAAGGTATTTGACTGCCCTTCCAGCCCGCATATTGGCAGCACAAAGGAGCCCGATTATACTTATACTGCAGGTTACACGATATTGTCCCCATCGGATACGGTGATAGTCTGTGATGATGTTGTGAATCATAAAGACGGAAAACACGTTCTTTATATAAGCGGGGATATAAAGTGGGAAGAGCGCATGCGATAGCGGATGGCACGGGCAAGCGCGCCTTTTGGGAGAAGCAGGTTGGGAAATAAGCCACCCGGATTCACCGCCTGTGATTATAGACAAGACCGCTCTGGATTAGAGCTGCGTATCGATGGACCCGTGTCTATGTGGAGCGATGGTAGAATAGCGCGCCTGTCCAGATTCCATATAAGCCCCAAAATAATATTTTAAGTTCGACACAAAAACGTAATCAATGCTTTACCATGATGGCGCAGTGGCCGAGGAGCTAGGCAGTGGTCTGCAAAACCATCTACACCGGTGCGACTCCGGTCTGCGCCTCCAATATTGCACTGATTATGAAGTGAAACATCATTCCATGGTGTAAGGTGTTCGAGATGCAGAATCGAAAGGTTATTTGCTTGCGATAAATTATACCTTATCAATCGACATAGGATAAAGGTAGTTAGCGCCCTTCTGTTCTTAAGGTTTTCGAGGCAAAAATTGCTTTGCAATTTCTGCCGAGATGGCGGAATTGGTATACGCTACGGACTTAAAATCCGTTGGAGCCTAGCTCCGTGTGGGTTCGAGTCCCACTCTCGGCACCAAAGGCGGTGATTAGTCAGTTCATCTACGGTGTTTTACGTGCCGTAAAATAGGTCAGATATACGGGACCGCGCGCCCTATACTTTTTTGTTGGCATGCGGCGCCGGGCAAAGAACCCCATGGTTTGCTGGGTTCTTTCCGGTTCGCTTAAGGACTCAGGATCAAAATTGATCATACAATAGATTAAAAAACCAGCGGGTCAATTAGCCGGATACGCAGAAGATCGATTTCGGAATGTTTAAAATGGGCGCATGGCGCAGTTGGTTAGCGCGTTTGCTTGACATGCAAAAGGTCATAGGTTCGAATCCTATTGCGCCCACCATCTATACAGATTCGGTCTACGGCGCAAAAAGTGCGGAATTCTCTTTTTGCGCCTTCGACCCCCGCATACTATATGCAGAGGGGCTTACGCCGAATCTATCCAAGGGGAAAACGCAGTTTTCCCCTATGGTGCCATGAACCATGGCGGTTCATGGCTGTACCCCTTTCCTTAGCGGAAAGGTAGAAGAATAGCGGAAGCTGTATTCAAGAGACAAACCTAACGGTTTTTCTCTTGGACTCTTTTCCCATTAGCGGATGTACTGATTTGGCCTGCGCAGAAAAAAGTGCAGAATTCTCTTTTTTAAGCCTCCGACCAACTCTAGCGTCTAGCGATTAGCGACTAGCGTCTAGTAAGAAAGAAAGACACAAGGTCACAAAGGCATCAGTATATAATCTGACATGTGACGGGTGACCTGGTGACGTGGTGACCTTGCGTATTATTAAATAGCATGTGGAATGATTCAGTCTACGGCTTAAAATTTAGCGACTAGCGGTTAGCGATTAGAGACTAAAATACCTGAAATACATATTTTACCCATGAACCAGAAAGCCACGCCTGTAAGGGCGCGGATGAATGGCTTTCGGTTCAGGGTTCCGCTCCACCGATAGAGCGGAACCCTGTAAAAAGAGAAGCCACCGCTGTAAGGCGGTGGAGCTTCACTAATACTAGACGCTAATCGCTAGACGCTAGACGCTGAGAGTGGAGAATACAATGGACCTCGAAACATTAAGACATAGCGCGTCACATATCATGGCTGACGCGGTCAAAAGACTTTATCCAAAAGTAAAACTTGGAATAGGCCCTTCGATAGAAGACGGCTTTTATTACGATTTTGATCTGGAGCAGTCAATAATTCCTGACGACCTTCCTAAAATAGAGGAAAAGATGCGCCAGATAGTCAAAGAGAATTCAGAGTTCGTGCGCCAGGAGATGACGAAAAACGAGGCCATAGAGCTATTCAGGAAATTTGGCGAAGACTACAAGATAGAGCTGATCGAGAACATCAATGAACCGAAGGTAACCGTTTACAGGCATGGTGATTTTGTAGATCTGTGCAAAGGACCGCATGTCGCCAGGACAGGCGACATCAAAGCCTTCAAACTTCTTTCGATAGCAGGGGCATATTGGCATGGTATAGAGACTAATCCCATGCTTCAGAGAATATATGGAACCGCCTTCGGGAATAAGGAGGATCTCGACAAATTCCTTGAACTGCAAGAAGAAGCAAAGAAGAGGGATCATCGCGTTCTTGGCAGGAAACTGGATTTGTTCAGCTTTAATGCTCAGGTAGGTGCGGGACTTGTGTTGTATCACCCGAAGGGCGCCATATTGCGTACTATTATCGAAGATTATATCAGACGCGAACACATAAAGAGAGGGTATCAGCTGGTTATAAGCCCTCATATTCTCAATAGCGACATATGGATTCAGTCGGGACATTATGATTACTACAAAGAGAATATGTATATTTTCGAGATAGAAGGCAAAGAGTTTGCGGTGAAACCGATGAACTGCCCGGGGCACATACTTGTGTATAAATCATACAAAAGAAGCTATAAGGAACTGCCGTTGAGATTTTTTGAACTGGGGAGCGTTTATAGGCATGAGAAATCCGGTGTTTTGCACGGTCTTTTGAGGGTCAGGGGCTTCACTCAGGACGACGCGCATATTTTCTGTTTGCGAGAACAGGCTGAAGAAGAGATCATAAAGGTCATAGACTTTGTCAGCGATACATTAAAGGTCTTCGGATTTAATGAATATAGCGTGGAATTGAGCACAAAACCAAAGAAATACATAGGCACTGACAGGGATTGGAAAGAAGCGACAGCGGCGCTTGAGAACACCCTGAATCGAAAGAAGATCCCTTACGAGATAAACGAAGGTGACGGAGCTTTCTATGGACCAAAAATAGATATAAAACTGAAAGACGCGCTGGGCCGCCAGTGGCAATGCGCCACTATTCAGTGCGATTTTGCCCTTCCGGAAAGATTCGCCCTTTTTTATGTAGACAAAGACGGAAAAGAAAAAAGACCTATCATGCTGCACAGAGTCATCTTAGGCAGCATCGAAAGGTTCATAGGGGCTTTGATAGAGCACTACGGCGGCAATTTTCCGCTTTGGCTGGCGCCTGTGCAGGTGTGTATCATACCTATTACAAAAAAGCAGAATGACTATGCGGGGAAGCTTAAGGAGATCATGGAGAAGGGTGAGATAAGAGTTATTCTGGACGCGCGCGATGAGAAGATGCAGAAAAAAATACGCGAACGGGAATTGGAAAAAATACCATATCTGGCCATAGTAGGGGAAAGAGAAGCCGGAGGTGATAAAGTGTCTGTTCGGTCGAAAGCCAAGGGCGATCTCGGACAGATGGGAACGAAAGAATTTTTGCATAGACTAAAAGAAGAGATAGAGAAGAAGAATTAGTCCGATTGCGCGGCGAGACAGATAAATCCCGTGGAGGCCAGCCTTAAGGGACGCATGCAATCCAAAGGGCGAAGAGCGGCATACGGGCTATGTAAATGACATAGGGCTTCACAAAATTATGATTACAGCGATCGGAGAAAAGATTACAGCGGTTACTTCTGGAGGATGGAATCACCGCAATCTCTTTTCTACCGAAGGCAGATCCGCCTCCGGTGGAAAGATCTCTGTGATCAAACAAT
>MHFD01000017.1:12450-13708 GCA_001804045.1 Omnitrophica bacterium RBG_13_46_9 | reverse complement strand
GTAAACATGAGGATCAGGGCACAGAGCGTCCGTCTCATCGGCGAAGATGGAAGACAGTTTGGCGTGGTTGATATCAGAGAGGCCTTGAGGATAGCGGGGGAAGCGGGATTAGATTTAGTCGAAGTAGCGCCAAACGTAAATCCGCCTGTCTGCAGGATCATGGATTATTCGAAGTTCAAATACGAACAGGAGAAAAGAGAAAGAGAAGCCAAAAAGAAACAGCACATAATCCATATCAAGGAATTAAAATTCGGTCCGAAAATCGAGGAACATGACTACCAGGTAAAGCTGCACCATCTACAGCGCTTTGTAGAAAGAGGCGACAAAGTAAAAATCACCATGCAATTCAGGGGAAGACAGATGGAACATATCGACATTGGCAGAAGTGTGTTACAGAGACTGATAAGAGATATTTCCGAAATTGCAGCCGAGGAATACCCTCTGAAACTGGAAGGTCGAATCATGACAACGGTGATTGTGCCCAAGATAAATAAACAATAAGTAAGTAGTATTATAAGACATTTCCGCTTGGGGCTAGTTCAAATGTCGAGCCGGCCTAAGGACGTGGGGTGATTCGCTTCAGGAGCCTAAGCGGTCAGCGCATGGGGCCAAGTCAGCCCGCATCGCATATCGTACTACCTGCTGTTTTCAGGATAGAAGGAGTTATCATGCCTAAGCTAAAAACAAAAAAAGCACTTAGGAAACGTTTTAGATTCACTAAAAAGGGAAAGATCAAGAGATCAAAGGCCTGCAAAAGCCATATATTGACTAAAAAGTCGAGGAATAGAAAAAGGTCTTTAAGAAAAGCAGGGCTGGTCTCAAAAGGTGGGGCAAAGTCGATAAAGAGGCTTATGCCGTATTGGTAACCACGGATTCGGCGGAAGGCAGCGGGTTAAAGTGGATACACGGTTTGATCGACCGGATGAGCCGGACAGACGGCTCGACCCGCAAACCAATAAATAAAATTTAGGAGCAAAAAATGACTAAAGTAAAATTTGCACCTGCGTCAAGAAGAAGAAGAAAGAGAATTTTTAAAAAAGCCAAGGGGCAATTCGGAGGAAGGTCCAAGCTTTATCGGACAGCCAAAGAGTCCGTCCAGAAAGGCATGTATTACAGTTACAGAGATAGAAAGCAGAAGAAAAGGCTTTTCAGGAATCTTTGGATTGTCAGGATAAACGCGGCTTGCAGAGAAGAAGATCTTTCTTACAGCAAGTTTATAAAAGGCTTAAAGAAGGCCAAAGTCACGTTAAATAGAAAG
>MHFD01000017.1:0-12378 GCA_001804045.1 Omnitrophica bacterium RBG_13_46_9 | reverse complement strand
TGAGCGACAGGTATGGACACGGATTTTGGCAAAGGATGAACGCGTATAACCCGCGTAGATACGTAAAAATCCGCGCATACCCGTGTCATAAAAAATTATGTTAAAAAAACTGACGCTGCCGCAAATAATAATAGTAAGCTTTCTATGCGCTATATTCGTGGGAACTCTGCTATTAAGCGCGCCGTTTGCCACTCAGACCAGGGAAAGGATGCCTTTAATAGACAGCCTGTTTACCGCTACAAGCGCGACCTGCGTTACAGGGCTTATAGTCAGGGATACGGGAACGTATTTTTCCGGATTTGGCAGGTTAGTTATACTCATTCTGCTACAGATGGGCGGACTCGGGATCATGACTTTTTCTACGCTTTTTGCCGTTATTTTAGGCAAAAAACTGACAATAAAAGACGACCTTATTATACAGCGGACGATGGCGCCGAATAAAGTGCAGAATTTGGCCACGCTGATAAAATATATCGTCTTTATCACCCTTGGCGTAGAATTTCTGGGCGCTCTTTGTCTTTTTCTGCGATGGATCAACATTGCGGATTGGCCGTTGAGAAAGATTTTCGTAAATTCGGTTTTTCACGCCATCAGCGCTTTCTGCAACGCAGGCCTTTCTCTCTTTCCTACGAGTTTTAGCGAATTTTTGGGAGACCCTTATATAAATTTAATAATGATTTTTCTGATAGTGATCGGCGGCATGGGATTTGTGGTTGTCATTGAACTTTTCCGTATGGCCAGAAAGGGTCCGGCCCGACATATTACTATCCAGACCAAGGTTGCCATTACAGTGTCATTATGTCTGATCGTAATAGGGGCGCTATTTTTTTTCCTTGTTGAGGGCAACAAAGCGATGGCGGGATTTACCTTAAAGGAGAAGGTATTCGGTTCGGTTTTTCAGTCGGTTACCACGAGGACAGCCGGCTTTAATTCATTGAATATCGGCAGTCTTGCCGTGCCTACCTTATGTTTTTTCGCATTTTTAATGTTTGTCGGGGCTTCACCCGGCTCTACAGGAGGCGGCATCAAGACATGCACATTCGGCGTGATTGTCGCCACGTTTTTTTCAATGCTTAGGAACAGAGACAGGGTTTTTATGTTTAAACGCACAATCCCGAAAGAGGTAGTGCGCAAATCCTTAGTCGTTTTATTCCTGGCGATGGGGTGGATTTTTATCGCGATTTTACTGCTCGCCATCACCGAAAACGGGAAAACGACGCTTTTAAGCAATTTCTTTCTGCGGATATTATTCGAAGTCGTTTCTGCTTTCGGGACGGTGGGGCTATCAACCGGGATCACCCCCATGCTCAGCACGGCGGGAAAATTGGTTATAATACTCACGATGTTTATAGGAAGGGTGGGCCCTTTGACTGTGGCGCTGGCCGTTGCCCTTCAACGGGATAAGTCTTTCTATGTTTATCCCGAAGAGAAGATTATGATCGGGTAACGGATGAGCATAGATCCGGAAAACGGTTTCAATTATCTGCGCATGGATAATAGGAGGAAAAGATGAGACAGTTCGCCGTTATAGGTTTAGGCAGGTTTGGGGCAAGCGTGGCAAAAACACTTGCTGAAAAAGGTTATCAGGTCCTCGCTATAGACGTAAATGAGCATACGGTCCAGGATATAGTGGATGAGGTAACCCAGGCAGTATGTCTCGACGCTACCGATGAAAAGGCTTTAAGGGCTGTCGGCATAGAAAATGTGGATGTAGCCATTGTCGGGATGGGCTCAAATTTGGAGGCAAGCATATTGATTACGCTCAGTCTTAAAGAGATAGGCGTCAGGGAGATCGTGTGCAAAGCTGTTAACGAAGACCATAAAAAAGTCCTGGAAAAGATCGGCGCCACAAAAGTCATTCAGCCGGAGAAAGAGATGGGCGTAAGGTTAGCTAACAGTCTTGTTTCTTCCAGCGTTGTGGAACATATAGAGCTCTCTAACGAGTCAAGCATAGTGGAACTGATTTCACCAAAAGATTTTATCGGTAAAAGCTTGCGGGAGATAGATGTCCGGGCCAAATTTGGGGTAAACGTGATCGCGGTAAAAAGGAGAATACCATCAGCGTCCAAAAAAGAAGAAGAGGAGATCGTAAATGTTGCTCCTAAAGCGGAGGATATTATCAATAAAGGAGATATCCTGGTAGTGCTGGGGTCTAACGAGAATATCGAGAGATTGAAGAAGCATTGATCCCTGCCGGAAGCGCTTAAGTTTACGGGTCGCCGACCGTGACCCATCGAATGACGGTGTAACAGATGGAAGAAGAAATAAAAAATATAAAACTTTCCTTTGACAAAGACCTTAAGAACACGAAAGACGTAGAATCCCTGGAAGGGGTACGAATCAGATATCTCGGCAGGAAAGGGCTTGTTTCCGGATTGCTGGGACGGCTTTCGTCGCTCGACGAAAAGACCAGACCCAGAATCGGCAAGGAACTGAATCTTTTAAAGACCTATGTTCAAAATGAGTTTCAAAATAGAAAAAAAATATTGTCAGTATCCGAGCCCGGCAGGGAGAGGGTCGATGTCACAATGCCGGGTATATTACCCCAACTCGGCCATCTTCATCCGATTACGAAGACATTAAGTGAAATAAACGAAATATTTGTTTCTTTGGGATTTACGGTCGCGGAAGGGCCGGAGATAGAAACGGAATTTTACAATTTTGAGGCGCTCAATATACCTTTGGAACATCCCTCAAGAGACGCTTTTGACACTTTTTATATCAAGGGAAACGTCCTTTTAAGAAGCCACACGTCGACAGTCCAGATAAGGGTCATGGAAAAGACGCAACCCCCTATTCAGTCCATTATGCCGGGCAGGGTCTATAGGCCTGATGCGGTCGATGCCTCTCACTCTTTTATGTTTCATCAGGTTGAAGGTTTGATGGTGGATAAGCTGATCAGATTTTCCGATTTGAAGGGCACGCTGGACCTTTTTATAAAGCGTATATTCGGTGAAAAGACAAAGACCCGCTTTAGACCGAGCTTTTTCCCTTTTACCGAACCTTCCGCGGAAGTCGACATTTCCTGCATTATATGCCAGGGCAGGGGATGCAGGGTGTGCTCTCACGGGGGTTGGCTCGAGATTTTAGGGGCAGGCATGGTGAATCCACGCGTTTTCGAGGCGGTAGGGTATTCTCCGGGGAAGTTCACCGGTTTTGCTTTTGGGATGGGCGTGGAACGGATAGCCATGCTTAAATACGGGATAGATGACATAAGGTTATTTTTTGATAATGACATAAGATTCTTAAAGCAATTCTAGAAGAACGGATACAAAGAATGAAAGCCCCATATAGCTGGATAAAAGAATATACCGACGTAAGAATGGACCCCAAGAAGCTGGCCCACCTTCTTACCATGGCCGGTGTCACCGTCGAATATGTCGACAACATGGGAGACGATTATATATTCGAACTCGAAGTGACCGCGAACCGGCCGGATTGCTTGAATATAATCGGTATAGCGAGAGAAGTGGCGACCCTTTTAGGGAAGAAGCTAAAGGTTCCCAAAGAACTGACGAAGAGCCGCTACTTGGCCAGCGGCGCGAAACCCGCTTTAGACGTTATATTGGCCGATCCGGAACTCTGCCCGCATTATACGGCAAGGATCATAAGGGATGTCGAGGTCGAGTCTTCGCCGGATTGGCTTAAAAAGAGGATCATATCGGTGGGTTTAAGACCGGTCAATAACATCGTTGACATAACAAATTTTGTCCTGTTTGAAACGGGCCAGCCCATGCATGCTTTCGATCTCGACAAGATAAAGGGAAATCTCACGGTAAGAAAAGCCAAAACCGGCGAAAAGATAATGATGATAGACAATATCCCCAGGACCTGCGATGAGGATACGCTGGTCATAGCGGATGAAGCGGGGCCGATCGCCATAGCCGGCGTTATGGGCGGTCTTGAGACAGAAGTTAACAATATGACCAAAAACATCCTTCTGGAGAGCGCCTTTTTCAACCCTATTTCGATAAGGAGGACATCACGGCGGCTAGGCCTTGGTTCCGAATCCAGCTATAGATTTGAGAGAAAGATCGATAACGAAATGGTTCTCAGGGCTTCGGAGAGAGCGGGCTCATTGATAGAGAAAATCGCCGGGGGCAAGATAGGCGCCCTGGTCGATACGGGGGACAAGAAGGGTTATTCGAAAAAGATAAATTTTAACCTGGAAAAATCCAATTCGCTTCTTGGGACGTCCGTGAGCAAAGCGGAGGCCGTCGGGATCTTGAAGGCCCTCGGATTCTCCGTAAAGGAAAATAGAAAAGCGCTGAAGGTTACGGTCCCGGGATTCAGGGCAGACGTGAAAAATGAGACCGACCTGACAGAGGAGATAGCCCGCATATACGGGTATGACAACATACCGCTTACCGTCCCTCGCAACATAGGGCACGCCAGGATAAAAGATTTTGCGAGCCTTGTCCAGGAAAATATAAGAGGACTTCTTATCCGTTTTGGGCTGAATGAGGTAATCACATATAGCCTTATCGGCAGGAACAAGATCGAAGGACTTGAGATTTGCGAAGATGATATCATCGCTATTGAAAATCCCTTAAGCATAGACCAGGAGATAATAAGGCCTGCGATGTTACCCGGCATGCTGGGGGTAGTTTCTTACAACATCAACAGGCGCGCGAAAGGCCTTTCGTTATTTGAGATAGGCAAGATATACAAAGAGAAAAAGAATGCGTATGTCGAAGAACTTATCCTGTCCGTATGTTTGTCGGGAGTTAAACGGGATGATTGGAAAGTCCGCAGGGAGGAATTTGATTTTTTTGATATAAAAGGCATATTGACAACGCTCCTGGAAGGGCTTGGGCTCGGCGAGGCTGTATTTAAAAGATATAAGACACCGGGTATCAGCGAGGACATCGGCTCGGTTGTGGAATTCGGCGGGAAGATCATAGGATTTTTAGGCGAAGTTGACAAAAAAATCTGCAATAGATTTTTAGATACGGAAAAAAAGGTATTCTACGGTGAAGTTTATATAGGACGCCTGCTTGATAAGATTAGTTTAGAAAGAAGATATGTCGCTCTGGGAAGATACCCCTCTATCGTAAGGGATATTTCTGTCATATTAGACAAGGATGTGACTTCGCATGATATTACTGATATCATGAAAGAGATAGGCGGGGACCTTGTGGATGGAATCTTGCTTGTGGATTGCTACAAAGGAAAACAGATACCCGAAGGCAAGAAAGGATTTCTCTATAGGGTCGAATATAGAAGTAACGAAAGAACGCTGGAAGACGCGGAAATCGAAAAGCTGCATTCCAGAATTAAAGAAGCGCTGGCCGAAAGGCTTAAGGTGCTTTTCAGGTAGAACTGTAAGGACATGCAAGGTATGTTGGGCTTGAGAAACATCAACTTTACGGTATATGCGATCGGATTTATCGAGGTAATAATCGGCATCTCTACGATGTTGGGGTTATTTTTCTCGTTTTTCTTTGCGCTGTCGAAAAAATCCCCGAATATCTTCATGTTTGTCCTTATCTCCGCTTTGATCTCGACCTATCTCGGGTTTGGCCTGTTGAGACTCAAGAATCTGGCGCGGAGGCTGCTTATATTTTTTTCAGGATGGGTGGTCCTTACAAAGCTCCTTGTATTTATGGGGATTTTGCAATTACACGGCGCGTTACTGACCACGATCTCAAATCCTGTGAAAAATACGGTATCCGTGATATATCATATTACCGTTATAGCGTTACTTAACCACTCGACATTTAAAGACGTTTTCCGTATCAAAGAATAGAAGCATGGCATAAAGATGCTTAATAAAGAACAGCAGCAATTTATAAGGCAAAATATCGATAAAATGTCTCCGGAAGAGATCTCGGAAAAGCTCGGCATTCGCGCAAAGAAGCTCAGGAAAGAGATAAAGAAGCTCGACTTAAAAACTGTCAGAAGAAAACCCCAGGCTTTAACGGCTCCCGCTTATAAGCCGGCTTCCATCTGTCCGGAGAACAGAAATAAGATTTTAGGGGCAGCCCTCCTTGTATTTTTGATCACATTTATGGTATATATGAACACGCTGAAAAACGATTTCATATGGGATGATGAATACCTGATCCTAAAGAACTCCCAGGTGAAAAGCTTTTCTCATTTCTGGAACGTGTTCAGGACATATTTAGGGTATGGAAGCGACAACATCAATAATTTCTATAGGCCCATGCAGGAGATTTCCAACATGGTAGATTATTTCCTCTGGGGAGAAGACCCGAAGGGTTTTCATTTCACGAATATAATGCTGCATTCTTTTGTGGCTGTTATGGTGTTCATCTTTATTTTTTATATTTGCAATAGCGTGCCTATCGCGGGGCTGTGCGGTATTTTCTTCGGCATCCATCCCGTGCATACAGAGGCGGTGGCGTATATAGCAGGCAGGGCCGACTCGCTTTATTCCGCGTTTTTTCTGTTGTCATTTACCCTTCTTATAAGATATATGAACAGCCTATGCCGGGATAGGGAGAGGGGCAATTTATTTGTCCTCTCTATCCTGTTATTTGTACCGGCCCTTTTATCCAAGGAGATAAGCTTGGTCCTGCCTCTTCTTGTAATAGTGTATGTCTTTATCCTGCTTAAGGGCAGGATTTCAATGGGTACCTATAGGAAGGCGATGAATCTCTGGATACCTTACGCGGCGGTAGTGCTAGTATACGGCGTTTTAAGATTTACGGTTATAAATTTTTTCAAAATAGCTCCGCCTACCACATTTTCGGTGATTCCGCTACCCAATAGGTTATTTACTTTTTTTAAGACAATTCTGGAATATTTCGGTATGCTGCTGGTTCCGGTAAATCTGCATATGGAGAGGACCGTACATATTACGAGGTCTTTTTTTGAACCCGATTCATTGCTCGCTATTTTTGTGGTCCTGGGTATATTGGCCGCGGGGGTAGCCCTTTACAGGAAAAATAGGCTCATTTCATTTTTTATTTTCTGGTTTTTTATCAACCTGCTGCCGGTGTCGAACATATTCCCGATAAACAGTTTTATTGCGGAACACTGGTTATACATGGCCTCGATCGGGTACTTTTTCATTGTTTCCGCCGGAATATACGCGCTGTACGCAAAAAGTAGACGCGGCCTGGCGGGAAAAGCATTGGCTGTTATGCTGGTAGGCGCGTTTTTATCGCCCTACGCTTTTTTGACCGTAAGGAGAAACAGGGACTGGAAGGACGAAATTACTTTTTTTGATAACACGTTGAAGTACACGCCTAAGAATACA
Source organism: Omnitrophica bacterium RBG_13_46_9 (assembly GCA_001804045.1). Lineage (GTDB taxonomy): Bacteria > Omnitrophota > Gorgyraeia > JABMRN01 > RBG-13-46-9 > RBG-13-46-9. The sequence continues at coordinate 5,153 of MHFD01000017.1, read as the reverse complement.
AGGTTGTATCTGAACCTGGGGAACACTTATTTTGAGAAACGTCAGTATGACAAGGCAATAGAGCAGTATGAGAAGGTCATTTCGATCGACGAAAATTACGCCGTGGCATACGGCAACATAGGGGTGGCCTATGTCTCCAAAGGCAATCTGTCCGAGGCGGAAAAATTTTTGAAAAAAGCGGTGGCGCTGGACCACAATTATCCATTGGCCCACTATAGCCTTGGCTCGCTTTACCGCAAGACAGGAAGAGCTAAAGAAGCCATAGATGAACTGGAAATATCCGTAAAACAGCTGCCGCAATATTATCCGTCCCTTAATTTGCTTGGTGAACTCTATTTAAACCAGGATGACAAAAAAAGAGCCATAGAATTATTCCAAAGATCTCTTCAGGTAATGCCCGACCAGCCGCACATTCGGAGCCTGCTTGAAAGAGCCAGCCGATAAGAAGATCTGACATATACCGCGCCGCGATTTATTTTATTGATTTGACTTCGATTGATGGTATAATACCTGTATAAAATATTTACTACCCTGCCGAGCTCGTGCTTGGATAGATGCGAAACTTTAGCCAACAAATCCGACAAAGGGAGCCTAACTCTCTTACATCCTTGGATATAAGGGGAGGGCACCCACCTATACAAAAAAGGACCTAAGTTTTGCGCTTTCACACGGCTCATGGCAGGGTTTTTTTAATGAAGCCATGACTTACAACAACCCTCTGGTTGGTGTAAGTCATCCCGAATGAAGATACTCCTGAAGAACTTCTTCGGGATCCCGGAGAGATTCTGAAGAGATCTCATCATCCGGGATATGGCTGAATTAATCCCGAGCGAAGCGAGGGATCTCCTGGGACTAGCTCATAGCTAATAGCTCATAGGGATACTTGTTACGTAGGCCGTAGGATGTGGGACGTAGGACGTTTCGTTATAGCACGTTACGAAGGACGATGGACGAAAGGACGAAGGACGATTAGTTATAGCACGTAAGGTAGTAGGTTGTAGGGGAATGTTTCGGGAGACAGTTAGAGGTTGCAAATGTTGCAGAGGTTGCTAAAGGTTGCAGAGATTACATAAATTCGAAGAAAGCAACATCTGCAACCTATGAAACTTTTGCAACCTATGCAACATAAAACAGCGGCAACTTTAAGAAACCTTAAGAAACCTCCGCACCGCCATATGCCTAAAGATCTTTTTGAAAAAAAGATTACGGTAAAAAACCAAGACCCGCTGGCCATCAGGATGAGGCCGAGAAGTTTAAAGGAATTCGTGGGCCAGGAGCACATTCTGGGCGAAGGCAAGCTTCTAAGGCGCGCCATAGAAGCTGACCGCATCCGCTCCCTTATCTTTTACGGACCTCCGGGATGCGGGAAGACGGCCCTGGGTTATGTTATATCTATTGCCACACAATCTTGCTTTGAGAACATAAACGCCACATCGAGCAATGTGAATGAGATAAGACGTATCATGACGGAGTCCGAAAAAAGACTGCAGATAGAAAATAAAAAAACCATACTCTTCATAGACGAGATCCACAGATTCAATAAGGCCCAGCAGGATGTACTTATGCCGGATGTTGAGAAAGGAAACCCTATCCTTATCGGCACCACTACACACAACCCGTTTTTCTCCATAAATTCAGCCCTTCTTTCCCGGTCTCAGATTTTTGAATTTAAGCCGCTTAAGGAAGAGGAGATAGCCAGGATCTTAAATATGGCGATGGATGATAAAAAAAGAGGCTTCGAAAAGCCGACGATAATAATTCACAAAGACGCGCTTGATTTTCTGGCCAAGACCTCCGACGGCGACGCCAGGCGGGCGTTGAACGCGCTGGAAGTAGGGGTTTTGACGACAAGGCCCAATAAAAATAAAGAGATCGAGTTTACAATAGATGTGGCCAGGGAGTCTATCCAGAGAAAGGCCATCGTTTATGATAAGGATGAAGATGCCCATTACGACACAGCCAGCGCCTTTATCAAAAGCATGCGAGGCTCGGATCCTGACGCTTCTTTATATTGGCTTGCGAAGATGCTTGTAGCGGGTGAAGACCCCAGGTTCATAGCCCGGCGGATCGTCATCTGCGCGGCCGAAGATGTAGGGAACGCGGACCCCCAGGCCCTTGTCGTCGCAAACGCCGCTTTGCAGATATCCGAATTCGTAGGCCTTCCCGAAGCGCGTATTCCTCTTGCCCAGGCTACGGTATATATAGCGTGCGCCCCGAAATCTAACGCCGCTTACCTGGGCATATCACAGGCTATGGATGATGCGGAGAAAGAGAGGACGCAGGAGGTCCCGGACCACTTGAAAGACGCTTCTTATTCCGGAGCCAAAAAACTGGGCCATGGCATCGAATACAAATATGCCCATAGCTTTGAGGGCCACTATGTTAAGCAGGATTATATGATGAAGAAAAAGAGATATTATATACCACAGGCCATTGGCTATGAAGCTAAGATAAAAGCCTGGCTCGAAAAGCTTGAGAAAAGAGCTGGCGGCGACTCTATAGGATGTTGCGCAGATAGTCCAAAAGAAATTTGACGGCAAAGACATGCCGCAATATTTAAACATCGCTAACTATCTGTAAAAACTAAAGATACGAAAAACAAAAACGTAAATATAACTTGACATACACCATAAAAGAGGTATAATATAAGGGTAAATATAATACCTTTTAAATTTGGTCCTGCGAGGCCAGAAAAGGAGTAAGTGAGTTGAAATACGAAAAAGTGACCTACCCATATACGAAAAAGGGTAGGATTTTTTTTGCTTAAAAAAGGTTAACCGATGGTTTTTAAAGAAAAAGCAAAAATATTAGACGAAAAGGACATGGAAAGGGCTATAATCCGGATTTCGCACGAGATACTGGAAAGGAATAGAGACACAGGGCGCTTGGCGATCGTAGGGATAAGAAATCGAGGCGAATATCTCGCTCAAAGGATAGTTAAATTTATAGAGAAGACTACAAAAGAAAACGTGCCGTTCGGTATCATAGATATTACCCTTTACAGAGACGACCTGACGGAAGTCGCGGAACAGCCTGTCTTAAAGGAAACTCAAATAGATTTTGATATATCCGGCAAAAGGGTGGTTCTGGTGGATGATGTCCTATTTACGGGCCGTACCATAAGGTGCGCCATAGACCAATTGATAGATTTCGGAAGGCCGGCCGTGATCCAACTGGCGGTACTCGTAGATAGGGGGCACAGGGAACTTCCGATAAAGGCGGATTACGTAGGCAAGAACGTGCCAACGGCGCTGAATGAGATTATAGAGGTTAGGCTAAGAGAGGTGGACGGAATTGACGAAATTATTATATGTGAAAAGCCCGAAGGAGAATAGAATGGCGACCAAGAAGATCGTTACCTGGACAAAGAAAGATCTTTTGGGACTGGAATATTTAACCAAAGAGGAGATCGAGCTCATATTGGATGACGCCAGATCTTTTAAGGAAGTGCTTACCAGGCCTCTCAGGAAGGTGCCTACGCTGCGCGGAAAAACAGTCGTCAATCTGTTTTATGAGCCGTCTACCAGGACCAGGACCTCTTTTGAACTCGCGGCAAAACGCCTCTCCGCAGATGTCATAAATATAGTAAAAGAGAGCTCAAGCATACAAAAAGGAGAGACGCTTATTGACACAGGCAGGAACCTTGAGGCGCTCAAAACAGATATAATAGTCGTGAGACACAATTGTTCCGGGGCGGCTATGATGCTGTCGCGGTCGGTCAGTATAAGCGTTGTCAACGCCGGAGACGGATGGCATGAACACCCGACGCAGGCGCTTCTGGATATATTTACGCTGAAAGAAAAACTCGGCGCTATCAACGGAATAAACGTCAGCATCATCGGGGATATAGCCCATTCCAGGGTAGCCCGCTCTAACATATGGGGCCTCACCAAATTGGGCGCAAACGTCACAGTCTGCGCGCCTGAGGGGCTTATTCCCGCCGGTATCGAGGAACTGGGGGTTAAAATCACAAACAGCGTTGACGAAGCCATAAAAAGGGCCGACGCCATCAATGTCCTGCGTATGCAGTTTGAGAGAGACAGGGCCGAAGCGTTCCCTTCCACAATAGAATATTTCAAGACTTTTGGCATAACGGAGGAGAGGCTTAAGAATGCAAAGAAGGGTATAATCGTCATGCACCCTGGCCCCATTAACAGGGGCGTAGAGATGTCTGCGGAGGTCGCCGACGGCGCCAACTCTGTCATATTGGAACAGGTCACAAATGGCATAGCAGTCCGGATGGCAGTGTTATATCTGGTCGCCCACGCGAAGAGAGAAGAGGCCCCGACGGACGCGGTATAGCACGTAGTAGCTCTTTCCACCAGAGGGTGGATCCGCCTTATGGCGGAAGCTCGTAGTTCATAGGGAGAGGTTTCGGGAGGTTGCGGGATGTTTCTTAAAGTTTCGGGAAGTTACAAAACGAAAAAGCAACTTTAAGAAACATTAAGCAACATCAAGAAACCTTAAGAAACCTCCGATATACGCGGGTACTCGTTACGAAGGACGATTCGTTATAGCACGTTAGGTTATAGGTAGTAGGTAATAGGTAGTAGGTTATAGGGGATGATTTCGGGAGACAGTTAGAGGTTGCAAATGTTGGAGAGGTTACATAAATTCGAAGAAAGCAACATCCGCAACCTATGAAACTTTTGCAACCTATGCAACATAAAACAGCGGCAACTTTAAGAAACCTTAAGCAACATCAAGAAAACTTAAGAACATGAATTCCGTGCTAATAAAAAAAGGTCATATAGTAGATCCCTTCAACAAAAGGGAAGGCGTGTTTGATATCCTTATAAGCGGTTCAAAGATCAGGGAAATATCCAAAGATATCACGACAGAAGGCCAAAAGGTTATCGATGCCAGAAATAAGATAGTGGCACCCGGCCTTATAGATATGCATGTCCATTTAAGGGAACCGGGAAGGGAGGACATAGAGACAGTAGCCTCGGGTACGCGTTCAGCGATTTCAGGCGGGATCACGAGCATATGCTCGATGCCAAATACCGACCCGACGATGGACAATTGCGCGGATTTAAGACGCCTTAAAGATATTATCAGGAAAGACGCTCTCGCAAATGTTTTTATAGTAGGCGCGATCACCAAAGGCAGGAAGGGCGAAGAGATCGTGGACATGGAAAAAATGCATAAAG
>MHFD01000016.1:60725-61839 GCA_001804045.1 Omnitrophica bacterium RBG_13_46_9 | reverse complement strand
ATAGAGCGGAACCCTGTAAAAAGAGAAGCCACCGCTGTAAGGCGGTGGAGCTTCACTATGCAATTTTTGGAGGCTCCGACATTCTCCTTCGTTAACATGGAGGGATTCGAAGCGAGCGCCACAGAATTCCATGGATATAATACCTTATTCAGCGAAAGGTTTGCCAATCAAGTACTGTGTCCGACGAATTTGGCGAATTTAAGAATTTAAATTAATTTAGGATTTGCAAAAAATCCTGATAGTTAAGACAAGGAAAACTTAAAAACAGAAAGGCGGGTTATGACGCCGAAAGATAAAACTAAAGAAGAACTCATTGAAGAGATAAAGCTCCTGCAAAAGCGGATAGCGGAACTTGAGATGCTGGATAGCAAGCGCAAGAAGGCTGGGGAGGTGTCCGAGAGGGGCGGCGACTTTTTTAAGGCAGTCATTGAAAATGCGTCAGACATCATTTTTATCGTTGATAAAAAAGGAGTTATAAAATATGTAAGCCCTTCGGTCGAGCGCTTTCTTGGGTATAGACAAGAAGAATTGATAGGTAAAAGCGGGTTTAATTTTATTCAACCAATCGACCTCCCGCGCGCTATAGTGGATTTTGGTAAAGCAATTCTCCTAAAGGAGACCCCCATGTCTAACTCATTCCGCGTCCGCCATAAAGATGGCTCGGAGCGTGTGTTGGAGGGCTTGGGCAGGAATCTTTTTGATAATCCGGCGGTTGAAGGCTATGTCATGAATGTGCGCGACGTCACCGAGCGCAAGCGGATGGAGGGAGCGGCACAAAGAGAAAAAGAATTTTCCGACAGCCTCATTAATACCGCCCAGGCTATTATACTTGTATTGGATAATAAAGGCCGCATTGTTACCTTCAACCCTTATATGGAACACATTTCAGGTTATCGGCTGGAAGAGGTCAAGGGCAAGGATTGGTTTGAGACTTTTATTCCAAAAAAAGACCGTGCAAAGATCCGCGAAATATTTTCAAAAGCTATAATAGCCGGTACCCAGACCAAAGGCAACGTTAATGCCATTATTGCCAAGGACGGGCACGAACTTCAGATAGAATGGTATGACAAAACCATCAAAGGTGCTGACGGTAGTATTGAAGTATTGTTATCGA
>MHFD01000016.1:60511-60653 GCA_001804045.1 Omnitrophica bacterium RBG_13_46_9 | reverse complement strand
TTATGGAAAACGCTATCTTCGGGGTCGCTGTTTTAGCTACTGATTACAGGATAATAATGGTGAACCATACGTTTGCCCGATTATTTAATAAAGACGCCAGTGATTTTGTGGGTAAATATTGTTTCAGGGAGTTCGAGAAGCG
>MHFD01000016.1:59293-60352 GCA_001804045.1 Omnitrophica bacterium RBG_13_46_9 | reverse complement strand
TGAGATGGTTGAAGACATCGATGCGCGCAAGAAGGCGGAGGCGGCGCTGGTTGAGAACGAGGAACGGCTGAGAGGTATCATCTTCAGCATGGCCGATTGGGTGTGGGAGATGGACGAGAATACCGTCTATACCTACAGTTCCTCGAAGGGCTATGAGCTTTTTGGCGACGTCATCGGCAAGACTCCGTTAGATTTCATGTCACCGGATGAAGCAAGAAGAGTAGCAGAGATATTCTCTGAAATCGCGGCACGCAAGAAGCCCATAAGGGATCTGGAGAAATGGAATATCGGGAAAAATGGCAAAAGAATCTGTCTCCTTACCAATGGTGTGCCCATACTTGACGAAAAAGGGAATCTCAAAGGTTACCGCGGCGTAGATAAAGACATCACCGAGCGCAAGAAGATGGAAGAAGAAGTACGGAAGCGCTTGCAGGAACTGGAAGTATTTTATAGGGCCAGCGTAAGCAGGGAAGAGCGCATACTGGAATTAAAAGAAGAAGTGAAGCGGCTTACGCAAGAGTTGAACACGCGAAAAATAGATGCATAACCATACCAAATCTAAATATCAGCCTTTCAAGAAGCCATTGTTTGGGCGCTTAAGATTATCGCTATCGGTCAAGATAGCTTTATTGTTTACAGTGGTCGGCGTCACGGTTTCTTTGCTTATTGTTATCATGGGGTATTCCATGGGGTATAGTTTGTTGAAGCGCACTATAGAATATGAGCAGGGCGAGATCGCTATGCGATTGGCGGCCAGCGTAGCGGAAATAGTAAGGGATGAGGTTGAAGATATCGAAGTATACATGTCGAACCCGACCTTTCTCGAGGCGCTTCAGGAAAGGCTTAAGCTGTATGGCGCCATGACGGCCGATGGAAGGAACGCGTATCTAAAAACCATGGATGAGCGTTGGATCGGCGCGTCCGCAAATGATCCGCTCGTGAATTATATCCTGGATAGCACGGGCAGTCTCAGGCTTAATGATATAACACAGATCAGGAAGGATATCTCGGAGATCCTTATCGCTGATAAATATGGCGGTCTGGTCGCAGCTTCTGGCA
>MHFD01000016.1:57983-59250 GCA_001804045.1 Omnitrophica bacterium RBG_13_46_9 | reverse complement strand
TATTATAACAGTAAAGACCTGTATTTATATCCCGCGATGATTAATGAATCCGGAAAGGAAACGCGCGGATCGCAATACGCCACACAACGCCACCTGTTTCCGCTCGTGAAACTTGTATCGGATATAATACGCACCGTTACTTCAAAAGATATGCTTTCAAGTTTCAGCCAGGTAGAACTTCCTTATTCTCTTGCGGAGGATAGTTTTTGGGTCGTTAGTGTCGAACGGGAGAAGAGAGAGGTGTACGCTCCGCTCGGGGCCTATTTATCTCAAGGTTTTGCCCTCATTGGTGCCTTGTTTTTCATATTGCTGTTCTCGGGCTTCTTTTTTGGTAAAACTATCGCACGTCCTATACTGGCGTTAAAAGGTATGGTCGATACGGTGGATTTGTACGACCTCCAGGGCATAGGTATGATCAATACCGGCGATGAGATAGAAAGCCTCGCCTTTTCTTTCAACAAGCTTTTAAGGCAGCTGTCGGAGACACTTGTCTCACGTGATATATTAAAGAAAGTGGTCATCCAGCGCGAGCAGGCGGAAGAGAAGTTAAACCAGACTTTGAAAGACGAGTTAAAATACCGTAAAATAATGACCAGTATGCTGGAGGATAATAATACGATCAGAGAGAGATTAGAGGACAGCTTGAAAAAATTAAAAGCGACTCAGGACCAGCTTATCCACGCCGAAAAGATGGAGACTGTAGGCAGGATAGCCTCAAGCGTTGCGCATGAGACCAAAAACCCTCTGGGTATCATACTACAGGGGATAAATTACCTTGAAGGGACATTGCAGTTAGAGCAGGAGGATAATCGCGAGATACTTCATATGATGAAGGATAGCGTGAAAAGGGCTGATAACATTGTATGTGAACTCCTTGATTTCTCCAGGAAAAGAGTATTAGAGATAAAACTCGAAGATATCGGCTCGGCGATCGAGAGTTCAATCGCTTTAGTCCAGCACAAGCTGGGACTCTTGAACATAAAACTTGTCCGCGAGCTGGAAAAAGGCTTGCCTAAAGTAATGATAGACAAAGAGAAGATCGAGCAGGTATTTGTTAATCTGTTCAACAACGCCCTCGACGCTATGTCGAAAGGCGGCACGCTCTTTATCCGTTCTTATCTATCAATGCTTGATAAAAAGGGGGATAAAATCGGGAATAGAGATAGCGACATCTTTCGATTAGGCGAAAAGATCCTTATTGTAGAGATAGAAGACACAGGTATCGGAATGGATGAGGATGTGAAGGAAAAGATATTCGACCCATTTT
>MHFD01000016.1:55631-57818 GCA_001804045.1 Omnitrophica bacterium RBG_13_46_9 | reverse complement strand
GTTGACGCCAGCCTAAACGCGTTTTTCTCCAAGTGGCCTCGGCCTTTTATTAAGGTACTCTACAGGATATCAGGGTCTAAACAATCTTATTCTCGGGAAGAGTATTGCGATATTCTAAAGAGTCATATTTTTGTCCACCACGACGCCGGTCATGGTATACCATTCCCGAACGAGTCCGTTGATTACCTCTATTCATCCCATTTACTTGAACATTTATTTAAGGAAGACGCAAAGAAGCTTTTAAAAGAAGCGTATCGCGTCCTCAAAAAAGGCGGACTTATCAGGATATGCGTCCCGGATCTAGAATACGCAATGGCGCTTTATCGAAAAGGGGATAAAGAACAGGCATTGCGTTACTTCTTTGAGACTTCCAAATCAGGATATTTTTCCCGACACCAGTATATGTATGATTTCGAACTTATTAGGCAGTTTCTCGAAGAATCCGGGTTTACCGGCATACAACGTTGTTCATATAGACAGGGAAGGGCCCCTGATATCGGTGTATTGGATAATAGGCCCGAAGAAACTCTGTATGTAGAGGCAGATAAATAGCGGAGAACCACCCCGACCTCGTAAATTGGAAAATTTAAAACAAAAGGAGATGTCCAGGTGAAACTAATAGGCAATAGGTTATGCAGAAAAAGATATAAGGTGCAGACAAGAATACGCAGATGGATAAATGGCGGATTCTGGGGCTGGGACGTAGGGAACGCAAAAGCTAAGAAAGAGCAGGATAAAGGAGGTGTTTCCGGAAAATAGAAAAACCCCGTTTTTGTATAGCGGCATAGACAAAATAAATCTCAATAAACCTCAATATACTTCACGCGTCAAAACCCCTCACCGGCGATATTCCTACGGTATTCTAAGCGACTTTTTAGGAAAATAATAGTTACCTTTCTTTGACATATCCGTGACACATTGCACGATATTTTAAGCTATTATTGCTTATATGTTGCGCAATAAATATAGAAGAATAAAGCGTGCCATCTCAATAGGCATGGTCTGCCTATTTCTTGTCAATACGGCGGAGTCTGCGCGTTCCGGCCGCTTTCCGGTACCCCGCACAGATACCCTGCAGGTCCAATCATCATTTCGCCCCATCGAGAACCCATATATAGCCCACGAATTTATGCTGCGGACATACATTCTCGGCATAATAAGCTCTTTCGGCGGAGCGGATAAAGCCGATATGCACCTCTACCCCCTTGCGGGAGACGCGCGGCTCGACATATTTTTTGATAAGAAACGTAGAGAGACCGCGTCCAGCTCGCTCATAGTGCCTTGCTCTGTCACCTCCGGCCCTTACAGGTGGGAGTACGAGGCCGTCATCACCTCTGACAACGATGTTATTTTGAGAACGCCGTCTCTCGACTATTTTGCCGGCGAGAGGGCGCGGCCCGGAAACTATTTTGACTGGGCAAATCCGGGCGAGCTCGAAATGTTCAATATGAAATACGGTATTCTGGGAGAAGAATACAGAGAGACTTACCGCGTCGCGAGAAAGGTCCTGGACAGATTGTGGAAAGCCGCCGCATGCGATGAGCCAAAGCCGGAATTTTATATTCTTGAAACTGATTTTATCATGGGGTTTATATCGCGCGAAAGCAAGCGTATATGCGTTTCTTTGGGGCTGTTGAACCTCTTTAGGCAGAGCCAGGACGGAGTCTTGTGCGAGGAGGATATGGCGTTCGTCGTTGCGCATGAGCTGGGGCACTACATGCAGTTCAAAGAAAAATCGCCCCCGGAAAACGCTGACGAGAAGTACGCTGCGGAAGAGGAGGCAGACAACTACGCGGTCCGCCTTATGAACAAAGCCGGATATTCCGTAAAGAACGTCATCGCGTTTTTTGAGCTTCTGGAAAAGGAGGAGAGATCCGAACAGGCCTCATACGCCGAAAAGCGAAGGAACGATATACGTAAAATCGATGATATATCCTCGCGCCTGTCACAAGAGGACTATTCCCCCGTCTCGTTTGATAAGCAGACAAGAAAGGTCATCGAGGTAGCCCTGCGGTATTATCCGCACGCGAGAACAAAGCCGCCGCGCGCCGGCAGGGTGAGCGGATTCCGGTATCATGACAGTCGCGAGCGGTTTGAGAAATTTCTGAGAGCGAACCACAACGCATTGCAGGAAGTGCTGGCCGTATACAGGGAGTACCTGGTAAGCTCTTTCGAGAAAAAGACGAC
>MHFD01000016.1:51983-55475 GCA_001804045.1 Omnitrophica bacterium RBG_13_46_9 | reverse complement strand
CCTTTTCCGCCTGACGCTATCGCGGAAATAGGCCGTCCCACCGAAATAGAGAGAAATCTGGAGGTCACAGACATATTTACCCAAGGAGACATAAGGGCGAGGATTAATGAGCTCGAGGATTGGGATAGGGCCCTGCTTTTTCTAACGCACGTTCCCGTACGGCAACGTTCTTCCGAGCTCTACGATTTTGTCAAGGCGCGGCTAGCGGCGGATAAATCTGCGCACCCTGACCGGGCCGGAATCATACAGTTCCAGCTCAACGTATTATTCGGAAGGGAAGAGGAAAATGATAACCTAGCTATCGTTAATAACCTACGTAAATTCATCGGGATGATACCGCTATACGCGTTTTCTCCTTACGGGCTTTGCCTTAGAAATGAGAGGTCTAAAGATGAAAGGGGGCGCGAGGGGGAGGAGTTATTGGGGGGCACCAATAAGGAGGCCTGCAGGATAATAGAAAAGCGCCTCCTTAAGGAAGCGCACCCGGAAGAATATTTCTGTGACTTAATAGAACGGTATAAGAGGCTCGAGGAAGTTGTCGGAAGGGCGCCCGATTTCCGGCAATTCCAACGCCTAATCGACATTGCGGTAAGACCGCTAAAAGACAGGAAGCTGCTTGACAAAAGGACGTTCCTTGCTTTTATGACATATATCGATATTGTCGACGCAAACATGATAATGTTCACCGCGGAGAGAGAGGTCTATACAAATATCCTCATGAATCAGTTTCTCTATAATAAGGATTTCATGAAGACCATATGGGAAAAAGAACTGGGATTCAGGTATTTTCTTCAAATGACACTGGAGAATAAGATAGACGGCATATATCTCGCGAACGAGGTGGCGGGCCTGGGGAATACCTATCAGGAGCATATCAGGAATGTGCAATATATCTTCAGCGGTAAAGGGCGCACCCAAAACGAGGTATACCTACGGTGGATACCGATGATATATGAGAAATTCAAGCCCCATACTAAAGAGGAAGAGGAGAGGTACACAGAGGGGTTTATAGCATTTCTCATAGATTTCTCGCGCGAACTGGGTGAACAGGATATATTCAGCGATACTATAACGGTGCTGACCGAGAAGGCGGTATCAGAATGCCGAACATATGTGACGACGGTCCTCTACGCGCGCGACGAGGGCACAACGGCCTATGAACTCTATGAGCGGTGGAAGACTTGTCTGGAAGGCGACAGGGTCATAATTGAGTTGACCGACGGAAACGTAAAAGAGGGCGTCATAGGGTCCGCGCATGTTAATGATTATAATTTCAAAGCTGTAGCCGGAAAGACGGGAACGGGGGAATTTCCATATTCTTTTTATTACGGTCAGACGGAGGCCGGAGAAGGATACGGATTCGAGGATATTTCGCGGATCACCGTGCTGCGGCCTGTCATGGATAAAGGGGCGAATCATTTTACCGATACGGCGCGCCATTTTCTACTGGAGACCGTGGTGGGCGGTGACGCGCGCGCGCTCGAAGGGATAGGAAACGCGGGGATAAATATCCTGTATCTATTGGCGAAAGGGATAGCGCTCGAACCGGAAACAGTGATTGCGAGGTATATGGAAGATATGACATTAGACGAAACCGCTACAATCTACGGGATAATGCGGCGCTATTTTACGGACAAATATCTTGAAGAAAAGGGGCTTTGGAAGGGATCCGGTGACAGGCGGTACACGCCCGGGTCAGTAAGAAATTTTGACGAGTATCTGACAAATATCTGCGTCTATCTAATGAACCGCCAGAGGCTGGGTAGCGCCTGGCGGGACGGGCGGCGGGAACTGGCGAGGCCTTTTATCGGGGAAATGCTGGACCCTGAGAACGAAGACATAGAAAATTTTTCCGGGCTTTTCAGGTACCGAGGCGCCATAAGGCCCCTTACGCGGTATAACCTTGACGAAGAGAAACATGACGCAAATGGCAAAAAGATCGGATTTATAGACAGGAGCGTGCGGCATGTATCATTCGGCGCTTTAGAGGAAGCGCTTGCCGGCCTTCTGGGGCGCGACATGAAAAAAGACGAATGGGAGACTCTCGTTAAGGAAGTAACGGACTTTGTGCCACCCGGTGTCTTTAGGAATCATTTTCTATATTACCTTTTCTGCGCGCGTGTCCTCCATCCGAAATACAATATAAGCATCGAAGACATATTTAATCCCTCAACGTTCCGGGCGCGCATACGCGGTATAGGGGAAACGGACCTGCAGGAGATACTGCGTCTCTATGGCATAATGGCGCCCTACTTTATTGCCGATGCTTCTCTTCCGGATATCAATAAGGCGTATGGCGCCTCATATGCGCTGAGTGAGAAAACAAGAAACTTCAATTTCCTGAACCGGGAAGAGTCCGAATATTACCGCGATACTCATGAATCATTTACCGATTACCGTTTCAGCGAAACGGGTACACAGGCGGGATATATTGACCTTACCGCAGGCGGTGTGTTCGATGAGCGTCTTGAAGATATGATATCCCGTGACGCGGCTTCGGCCCGGGAGAAGATAGATGCTGTCACGGAGGTATACCCAAGGCCCTCCGCGACACGCGACCGCTTCCTCGTGGCTATTCTTGATAACCCCACGACTGGTAGGTCCACACTGGATGAACTGGAGCGCATCGCCGGGCTCATGCATAACGAAGATAACGGCAACAAGGCAAGTCTCCGATGCCTTGAAAAAGCGTTGGACATAAACGGAAGAGGCGCGTTTTCCGATGAATACGACCTGATCGTAAAATACTTCCCGCGAAAGAGCGCCTTCAGGGACGACATTCTCTATAGTTTTGAGATGGAACGGGTCTCTACCCGCGAAGAACTTGAGGAGGTAAGAAAGCTTTATACGTTCGATTTCAGATCGATTACCGAGGAGGATACCGCGAAACGCGAAAGGAGAAAGGACAACATCTTTCTGGCATTGGGTGAGCTTGATTCGGCAGAGAGGCGGAAGGTTCTTCTGTGGCTTATGGGATTACGCGACTCAAAACCCGATGCCATAAAAAAACTGGAATTACTGGGCCACTCGGACCTGACAAATCTCAGAGAAGAGTGTGTGTATGACTCGGACTATTATACCGGGTTGGGGCGTACCGTCAGAAAGGAACTTCTCGAACAGCTTCTTTTGCGCGGTAATGAAAGCGTCATACGAGAAGGAAAGGTGAAAGAGTTCATAGATGAGTTGTGGGAAGGGATCACAGCGAAGCACGGCATAGGCCGTCTTTCCCGGACCAATCAGAAAATAATAACGCTTGTCCAGGCGATAATGAATAATCTGAGCGATGATCCCAGGAGGCAGTTCAGGATATTGTCGAATGTCATCCTGGAAGTGGAAAAATTCGATAAAGACCCGTCATTCACAAACGCCGATGAGGAGACTAAACTTGCTACGCTTGTGAAGACACTTCTGGGAAGCGCGGGGTTGATAGGTGTGAAGATAGCGCAATATCTCAGTACCTCCACGATGTTCGAACTCTCAGGCACATTCAAG
>MHFD01000016.1:41310-51944 GCA_001804045.1 Omnitrophica bacterium RBG_13_46_9 | reverse complement strand
GATAAAGAGGCGATCTTCTCCGTGCTTGACGAGCTGGGAAAGACGGATACTGTCATAAGTAGGATACGGGCGACAGCTTCGATAAAAACGGTATTTGACGTTCTGGGGAGCGAAGAGGTATATAAAGTAAAGAATTTGCAGGTCTTTTATGAGGCGAAACAGGATTTATGGCGGCTTCAATCGATCCTGTCTGACTTAGAGAAGAGACACGAAATAACGAGCAACCAGTCGAAGGACATGTTTGGAGAGCTTAAAGACATAATAGAGAGAGAAACCGATTTTACACAGGAGAAGATAAACGCCGGTATATTGTCCCGCAATAACAGGGGGCGAAGTGAAACCTTGCGGGGGGACCTCGTGTACAGGCTGATAATGCGGTTCATAAGAAGTATTATAGGGGGATATGCGCGGTATGAAGTCGTCTTCAATGACAGGATGGTCGTCGAAGATAACATGCTCATCCGTGAGCGAAAGGTGCCGGGCTTATCTCTTAACGAATACGCAGTAGGTGATAGAAAGGCGGTATGCGGTGTTATTATTTATGACCTTTTAAGGCAGGTATTTGAGGACGGAATATATCACGCTGATCCACATCCGGGAAATCTGATTATCTTAAGGTCCGCCGAAGCGACTACAATCACTTTCGTGGATATGGGGGCGGTAAACACTCTCCCCGAAAGCGAGAAGAGGACGCTTGAGATGCTCATCGCGGCGCGATTCCTTAAGATAATACCAATTCTTGGCAGTGTAAGGCCCTATATGAGGTTTATGGACTGGATTATAGCGCGGCTGGAGGGGGGACTCTCATTTAAGACCCTGAAATTCATCGATAAGGCAAGTTATTTAGTAAATGAATTTTTTGGAAAAGAGAAGGCGGAGGTCAGAAAAGTTTCTCCGGAGAGTCTGAGCGACGTTCCTGACCGTTCCCAAAGAAGCGGTGAGCTTAGAGGAGACAAAAAAGAGATGAAGACGCGTAAAGGACAGCCGGCAAAGGCCGGGAGAAGACCTGCTGTAAAAACGAAAGAGGCTGCGGAAACACGCTCTTTACGCGACCTAAAGGATCCGAAGGAACTGACACTCAACCTTGCCGAGGAGTTCCTGTCGATATACTTGTCCGGCAAGAAGCTGGTCATTGTTTTTGACGACGGTATAGGCGGGTTGCAGACGGCGTCCCCCTTGAGCGTATTTACTGTCTTTCGGGAACTCGCTAACGGCACTAAATACAGCGAAGTCCTGGAAAATGTTACTATAGTGAAGGTGCCACCTGAAAAAATACCCGGTAAGATACAGGAATACTCCGCTGTACCGGGAACGCATATATGCCTGTTCGCGAGAAAAACGGAACGGGAAAAACTGCGGCAGAGCGAGTCAAATAAGGGCGTTACGCCTTTTTATATAGATGAAAGCAAGCTGGATTACAATGCCTATTACCCGCTTGTGGAGATAGTAGCTATCGCCTTGGATGGGTATTTTCACGATTTAGAAGCTACCCTGGAGTGCCTGAAAGAATCCGGCACCGGGCTTGAAGAGCTGAACATAGAATCAATCACCAGAGATAACGGCGCCATCATTTTCACACTCCTGCCGAATGCCGTTCCGTATGACAAGCAGGAGCTCATACAGAAATACGCTACTCTCAAAAGACTATTGCAATCGGCGTAAAACAAACCTCCCCAACCTCGCAGGTTGGACCATACTGGTCCAACCTGCGAGGTTGGGGAGGTTGTCCCGGACCATACCGGTCCAACCTACGAGGTCGGGGAGGTTTTTTTGTTTTTCTGTGCTGGTAAACATACTAATTATATGATATATTCTTATTTATCATGAAGATTGTAAGGCGGATATCGGCAATACTAGGAATGGCTGTTTTGGTAGCGGCCATTGCCATAGGTGCCATAGCGCGATGCATGAAGTTCTTCGGGAAGGGAGTTTTGAGCAGAATCTAGCCCGGGAGAAAAGCAACAAATACTGTGTATACCAGATGATACCGGATCAAGTAATGTCAAATTGATACAGAGCGCATATATCGGCCAATGCATCAGGCAAGACTATCGTGAAGATAGGGAATTGAGCTCCCTCTGCCGAAAACGATAAAAGTTACCTATTAACCGGTTCCGCAAAAAACGCGGGATTATCCAAAGCCCGTTAGACTTGGAGTGTCAGGAGTCACGGCTACAAGGCTTAATAAGCAAAGCAGTGAAGCCGAAAAAGGAGCAAGACGTAAGAATGGGTAGTGTTGCAATTTTGTAGAGGTGATGACATGAATAAAAAAAAGATATTGATTATTGATGATGAAGCAGGTTTCACGAAATTAATAAAGTTAAATCTTGAAAAAACGAGACGATATGAGGTAAGAACGGAGAACGTGGGTTCAAGGGGTCTTGCCAGTGCCATAGAGTTTAAACCGGATTTGATTTTATTGGACATATTGATGCCGGATATCGAAGGCTCAAGTGTCGCCGCCCAGATAAAGGATGAAGAGAAAACCAAAGACATCCCGATAGTATTTTTAACAGCGATTATATCGAAGGAAGAAGAACATAGCGACGGAGGCATTATAGGGGGGTATCCCTTTGTAGCTAAACCGGTTGATATGGATGATCTTATCGGCTGCATCGAGAAAAACATAAAACAAAAATAGAGACGCATCCCGATCATGATAAGCCCGCTGCCCCAATCGCCTACACGCATTCTAAAAATAGAATCATCGCAGCTAAATCCCGCGCCCTAATGTAATGCAACGGTTTATAGACGAATAAATACATAGTAAGGAATTAGAAAAAGAGAGCCGCACATGAAATATTGCTGCGGAGCCCGGGAGAAAAAGACAGGCAGCGCGTAAACTATTGTCTATTTAGCGATAAAATTATATAATCTGTACGGATGCCCCGCACGAATCTGCAGCATACCCAACCGTATTAACGGAGGAGCGCAAAATGACCAAAGCCGTTAAGATACTTTCAATTAGTATTTATGCAATAGCAATCAGTGTTGTATCGGCAATATACGCGGAAGAATCGAATGTCATAAAGCTTTCCCCGCCGCAATTTGACAGAGGGAAATTACTGATGCAAGCTCTCAAAGATAGAAAAAGCACACGTTCTTTTAGCGCGAAAGAACTGCCGCTCGATGTCCTATCGAATCTCTTGTGGGCGGCTTTTGGCGTAAACAGGCCGGACATCTCAAAGCGCACAGCGCCTTCAGCCATGAACAGACAGGAAATCGACATATATGTCGCCATGGAAAAAGGGGTACATAAATATGACGCTTCGCAACATGTCTTAGAGCCTGTTATGGCAAAAGACATACGTGAGTTCGCCGGGACGCAGGAGTTTATGCGGGTATCGCCCGTAAATCTTATATATGTCGCTGATTTCTCCAAAATGTCCGGAAACGAAGAAAACAAAATTTTGTTTTCCGCAGCCGATACAGGTTTTATCCGCCTTCGCGCATACACCCCATGTGTGAACCCGGGGATAAATGCATGCAGGTAGCGCTATGGCGAGATGTCGCCATTACGTATTGAAGGCCCTCGGCCTTGCCGAGAGGCAGGCTGACCTCGCCGAAGCGAGGCGTAAGCGGGTTTTTTGAGGCACCATGGTTGTAACGCAGTATGGCTCCATAAGCCAGAATGTATATCTTTTTTGCGCCTCGGAGGGATTGGCGACAATTGTTATAGGATGGGTAGATAAACAGTCTCTGGCTAAGGCAATGGGTCTTAATGAAAGTCAAAAAGTCATGCTTACCCAACCGGTGGCCTATCCTCAAGAGTAGATAGGTTCGGTTAGCCGCGTTGACACGGATGTTTCCCCGGATTTCATTATGCGCAATTTGATGATGTCCGGAAGTTCCCCGACCAAAAGGAGAGGAAGATGAGAAGATATGCCATATATTCCGGGGTAGTGCTCACGTTTTTTATGCAGGTGTCAGCAATCAGCTGTTATGCCGATGGTTTATCTGCGCTTATCGAGGTAGGGAAAAGCCAGGAGGAGATGCTAAAGGCGGAGAACGAAGAGACCGAGCGTTTTGAGGAAATAAGAAATGCGGTAGAATCAGGACAGATCAGAAAAGGCGATTCACAGGAATCAGTAGCAAAAAAATATGGCGAGCCGATTATCATGCTTAAGGATGAAGACTACGCGGAGAAGTGGGTATACAAACCCGCCTCCTCCTCCTGGTTTAGCGGAATAAAAATATATCTGTTTTTTGACAAAGATAAAAACTTATGCGGAATAAAGATTATGAACCAATAAAAATCCGCCAAGTGTCTCTGTATGCGGAAGACAGCGCTTCTTAGACAGAAAAATAAAGCCCGCCCCAGGCCGCTAAAAACCAGCCATTATCGCTTCGTATATTTTGTCATGCGCTGACCACTGGCAGGATACCCGTCAGACGCCGCAATCCAAGGGTTTTCGCAGAAGAAATAGCGTGAAAGACGAGCTCTGCGCGCGCCCGGAATTTACTTGAGAATTAAAAATGCTTGTGTTATATTAGTATCCCCTGAACTTGTTACCAAGGTGATATCGCATGTTATATTTGCCTTTAGCGCGAAAATACAGGCCACAGACGTTTGATGAGATCATAGGCCAGGAACATGTCTCCACTACCCTTAAGAACGCCATCGGTATGGACAGGGTGGCGCACGCTTACCTATTTACCGGTCCCCGCGGAGTCGGCAAAACTTCGACCGCCAGGATTCTGGCAAAAAGCCTGAATTGTGAAAAAGGACCGACCTCTACGCCATGTAACAAATGTACCTCATGCAACGAGATCTCTCAGGGCATAAGCATGGATGTCATAGAGATCGACGGCGCTTCCAATAGGGGCATAGATGAGATAAGGAATTTAAAAGAGAATATCAAATTTGCCTCTGTGCATGGCAAGTTCAGGATATACATCATCGATGAGGTTCACATGCTTACCCAGGAGGCGTTTAACGCGCTCCTTAAGACCCTGGAAGAGCCGCCCATGCATGTAAAATTTATTTTTGCGACTACCAGGCCATACAAAGTCTTGCCTACCGTCATTTCCAGATGCCAGCGCTTTGATTTCAGGAAAATCCCGGTCCAGGATATCTCCAAGAAACTGGATGATGTAAGAAAAAAGGAGAAGCTTGACTTAGGCGATGAGGTGGTATTCTTAATCGCGAAAGCAGCTGATGGAAGCTTAAGGGACGCGGAAGTGATACTTGACCAACTTCTCTCGTTCGCGAAAGGCAAGGTCAAAACAGATGATGTCACAAGGATTTTTGGTTTATTGGAACAGGATATACTTTTTGACATCGCCAATTGCATCCTCAATAACGAAAAAGAGAGGCTCCTTTCTCTTGTTGACGAACTTATAAACGGCGGAAAGGACCCTGTCTTCATCGCCTCGGGCATTATGGGTCATTTCAGAAATCTGATGGTCTCGAAGATAGCCAGGGACAAGAATAGGGTATTCGTGGCTCTTGCCGAAGAGGATTGCTATAAGCTGCAGGAACAGAGCCAGCATTTTTCGCTCGATGAGATCCTGTATATTACATACACTCTATCCGCCGCCATAGACCTTATCAAGAAAACAAGTTTAGACAAGATCCCCCTGGAGATCTCGCTTATTAAATTGACAGATAGAGAGAAGCTCACTTCTGTCAGGGAGATTTTGGATAAGCTCTCGCTGCTGGAAGAGGGGCTGAAAAAAAGGTCGTTTACAGCCGCAGCCGATCCTCCGTTTTACAATGATGCCGAAGGCGAGACCGGATCCGGCGGAGCCGGGAAAGGTAATATTAGTTCATGGCAGCCGGAGACGCGCGATGCTTCGGATCTAACCGAAAGCCCTGAAGGGACCGCGGAAACGGCGGGATTGCCTGCGCCGGTAAAAGGTGAGATCGCCGCGGAGAAGGACATACTGCTTTTACAGAAGATAAGAAGTTCCTGGCCCAGTATCCTGAACTTCATAAAAAGCAAAAAGATGTCCATAGCAACATTTCTTGCCGAGGCGCAGTTGGTCAAGGTGAAAGACGGCATCCTTGTGCTGGGGTTCGAAAGGGGTGATTCTTTGCATAAAGAGACGGTGGATAAGGATACAAACAGACGTTTCGTAGAAGAAGTCATCCGGAATATTACGGGAGAGAATATCTTTTTAAAGATCGAAAGCATGGAAAATGAGGTCAATCAGGAAGCCGGGGCGATGGGTCCTGAGGAAAACGAAATAGAAGATATTATGCAGGACAACACAAATGGAATCGAGCCCATAATAGAATCGGCGCTCGATATGTTTGAGGGGCGAATAATAGGTATAGATAAAATGGGTAACCCCGAGAAGAAATAGGCTATGCTTCGGGTCGTCGTCAGGATTGCCTACGGGGTTCGTTAAGGAGTCGGAAGATGAAAGGCCTGCCGGATTCAATGAGAACTCTGATAGCTGAATTCAGTAAAATGCCCGGCATAGGCCCGAAATCAGCCCAGCGGCTTGCCTTTTTTATTCTGACAAGGCCGGCCGAAGAAGCAAAAAAGCTTTCAGAAGCCATAATGAGAATCAAAGATACCGTGAAGTTTTGCAGGATTTGCAATAACTTGAGCGACCGCGAGCTTTGCGATATATGCAGCAATGAAAACAGGGACAAAGGGCTTCTCTGTGTTGTGGAGAGACCCAGCGATGTGATTTCCATAGAGAAGATGGGGTATTTTACCGGCGTGTATCATGTGTTGCTTGGGGCGCTTTCGCCTTTGGACGGGGTAGGGCCTAAGGATTTAAAAATAGACGAATTGATAAAAAAAATTAAAAGAGGCGGGGTGAAGGAAGTCATAATCGCGACCGATTCGGATACCGAAGGCGAGACGACAGCGCTTTACCTCATCAAAGTGCTTAAGCCTTTAGGTATAAGATTATACAGGATCGCCTCCGGAATGCCTGCGGGCACAAACCTGGAATACGCAGATCAGGCCACACTGTATAAGGCATTCGAGGGAAAGAAAGAAGTTTAGCTTGACAGCTATTTGATTATAGTGTAAATTAAATAAAGTCATTACCCGCGTAGATAGCATTAGTTACGCTATTTTTATAATAGTGTAAATGATAGTAAGTATTCAAGCGGGTCCGGCATACAGGATATATGGATTTAACAAAAGGGGGATGAAATGAGTATAGGCGAGGCTATTAAAAACGGCTTTTCACAAAGCGTAAAACTTCTAAGGGTAGCGTTAATATTTTTCGTTCTCAATGTTATCATGGGTCTTATAAGCCTGCCGATGGCAGGCACGGAAAACGCACAAAAACCCGGCGTTGCAGCGCTTTCATTTGCCCTAAGCGTGGTGTTCTTTGTTATCTTTATCTTTTTGCAGGGAGGGACATTGGGTCTGGCAAGAGATATTCTCAAGAGAGGGTCCCATAACATGTCTAATTTCGTGATGTATGGGAAAAAGTATTATATGAGGATTCTGGGCCTTTTGCTGATATATATCCTGATAGCCATAGCAGTCGTGCTTCTGCTGGCTTTAGCCGGAAGCGGCATTCTCGCCATCGCCAATAATAATTTTACGAAAGCCATTGTCGGCACAATAGTGCTGATTGTAGCGGTCATGGCTATCGTGTTGCTTCTGTATCCTATTTATTCGATTGTCGCCGATGAAAACAGTGTCATACAAGCGCTTAAAAAAGGTGTCAGGACCAGCTGGAATTCTTTCTGGAGGACCTTGCTTCTTTTCGTTCTGCTACTTGTAATAAGTATTTTTATCTCATTAGTGGTAGGATTTATAATCGGTCTTATCACTGTTCCGCTGCCTTTTAAGGTAACCCAAGTTATAATAACCATTGTCAATAGCGCTATTCAAGCATACATTCCTATCGTCATGATGTTGGCTCTGATGGGCTTTTACTTAAGATTGACTACAGAAGCCGAAGATCTTCAGAGCTCCTCTGCTTAGGATAAGACACAAAACAATAAGAATGAAGGATATACTGGAAATAAGATGGCATGGCCGGGGAGGCCAGGGCGCTAAAACAGCGGCCCAATTTTTGGCTGAAGCGGCTTTGGATATGGGTAAGTCTATACAGGCTTTTCCCGAATATGGTCCCGAAAGGGCCGGCGCTCCCGTGCGTGCCTACACAAGGATAAGTGACGGCAGGATAGACACCCATTCCGGCGTTACGAATCCCGACGGTGTCGTTGTAATAGACCATACGCTGCTGGAGGCCGTGGATGTCACGGAGGGCCTTGGCGATGACGGCTTTTTAATCGTAAATACATCGGAGAGTGTTGATTTTATACGCCGGAAGACAAATTATAAAAAAGGAAAAATAGCCGTCTGTGATGCAACAAAAATTTCACTGGAGACACTGGGGATTAGCATGCCGAATACGCCGATGCTCGGCGCATTATTGAGGGTCAGGCCCATTGTTCCGCGTGAGGTGCTTGAGAATGAGGTAAGAAAAAAGTTTCTAAAAAAGATAGGCGAAGAAAAAACAGAGGCTAATATAAAGGCAATAAAAAGGGCTTTTGAAGAGACGCAGTTAGGGTAATAGCAGGAATGATCCTGATTTATAAATAGAAATTTTATAAGGATAGTATGGCAGGGAAAGAAAAGGGCTGGAAAGAGATTCCTATAGGAGGGCTGATAGACAGGGGCGGTACCGCCAGGGAATATAAGACAGGCTCGTGGAGGACATTTAAACCTGTTGTGGATAAGACGAAATGTATAAATTGCCTTCAGTGCTGGATATATTGCCCGGATTCGTCCGTCATTGTAAAAGACGGGAAGATGGCAGAATTTGACTACGACTATTGTAAGGGATGCGGGATATGCGCGAGTATATGCCCTGTGAAGTGCATCAAGATGGAGAAGGAGTAGCAAGCTATCAGCTCTCAGTCATCAGTCTTCAGATATAAATTTAAACTGAAAGCTGATGACTGAAAGCTGACAGCTGATGACTGAGAGCTGATAGCTGACAGCCGATAGCCGAATATGAAAGTGCAAGAGAAAGAGAAGATGGCAAAAAAAAATTTAACAGCCTTAACGGGCGATCAGGCAATAACCGAGGCGATGAGGCAGATCGAGCCCGATGTAGTCGCGGCTTATCCCATTACCCCGCAAACTGAGATTGTGATGGGTTTTTCTCAGCTTGTGGCAGATGGCAAGGTAAAAACGGAGATGATCCCTGTCGAATCCGAACATAGCGCCATGAGCGCATGTGTCGGTTCTTCCGCAAGCGGCGCCCGTACCATGACAGCGACGTCCGCAAACGGGCTGGCGCTGATGTGGGAAGTTGTTTATATAGCTGCCTCTTTGAGGCTGCCTATTGTCATGCCTGTGGTGAACAGGGCTTTATCGGGTCCGATTAACATACATTGCGATCACTCCGACACCATGGGGGCGAGGGATTCGGGCTGGATTCAGGTCTATTCCGAAAACGGCCAGGAGGCATATGAGAACGCGATTGTCGCAGTGAGAATAGCCGAACACAAGAATATCATGCTTCCTGTCATGGTATGCCAGGATGGCTTTATAACAAGCCACGCCGTAGAGGGTATAGATTTATTCCCTGATGACAAGGTCAAGCAGTTCATCGGCGAGTATAAACGGGAACACAGCCTTCTCGACGTGGAGAACCCTGTGACATACGGCCCGTTGGATTTGCAGGATTTCTATTTTGAGCATAAACGTCAGCAGGTAGAAGCGATGGGAAACGCTTTAAATACGATCCCGGAAATTTTGGATGAATTTAACAAGACATTCGGCAGGTCCCATGATTTAGTCGAAGGCTATCGGCTGGATGACGCCGAAACGGCGATTGTCGTTTTGAGTTCAACTGCGGGGACCACAAGGGTAGTGGTTGATGAGTTGAGGAAAGAAGGCATGAAGGTAGGACTCCTTAAGCCCAGGTTTTTCAGGCCATTTCCGAAAGAGAGGATCATGAAGTCGCTTTCAAATTTAAAGGCGGTGGCTATTTTGGATAGAAGCGAGTCTTTTTCTACATTGGGAGGGCCGTTATTCAACGAAATCAAGTCGGCCTTATATGAATCGGACAGAAGGCCCTTAGCCGTAAACTATGTTTTTGGCCTTGGCGGCAGGGATATTTTCCCAGCGGATATAAAAAAGGTGTATAAAGAACTGGAAGAGATCAAGAAGACAAGGAAGATCAGGTCGCTTATCAGTTATTTAGGCGTCAGGGAGTAGCGCTAAACTTTAAAATGGCGAATATAAAAGAGCTGGCTAAGATCCCGGAGAAACTTACATCAGGTCATAGGCTTTGCGCAGGATGCGGGGCTTCTATCGCTATCAGGCAAATTCTGATGGGAACGACATCACCCGTTGTTGCCGGAGCAGCTACGGGTTGTTTAGAAGTAGCTACGACCATATATCCTTATACAGCGTGGAATATACCTTTTATTCACAACGCGTTTGAAAATGTGGCTGCAACAATAAGTGGCGTGGAGACGGCTTACAGGGCTCTTAAGAAAAAAGGAAAAATCGAAAAGGATATCAAGTTTGTCGCCTTTGGGGGCGACGGAGGCACATATGATATAGGCCTTCAATCGCTGTCGGGCGCGTTGGAAAGGGGGCATAATTTTGTTTATGTCTGCTATGACAATGAGGGCTATATGAACACCGGCATACAGCGCTCAAGCGCTACGCCTGTAGGGGCCTCCACCACGA
>MHFD01000016.1:37263-41285 GCA_001804045.1 Omnitrophica bacterium RBG_13_46_9 | reverse complement strand
TGGAAAACCCCAGATAAGGAAAGACCTTACCGCCATCGTAGCAGCGCACAATATTCCTTATGTTGCCCAAGGGTCGATTTCCAATTGGAATGATCTTGTAACCAAGTCCCAGAAGGCTTTTTCCGCAGACGGGCCCGCCTTTCTGAATGTTCTATCCCTATGTCATAGAGGCTGGCGCTACGCCGAAGGCGATACGATTAAACTCGCGAAACTTGCGGTTGAAACGGGATTCTGGCCATTGATAGAGGTGGAAAAAGGGACATGGCGTTTTACCTACAAACCCAAGGAGAGAAAGCCTGTCGTAGAATTCCTGAAAATGCAGGGCCGATTCAAGCATCTCTTCAAAGAAGAGAATAAACCTCTTTTAGATAAAATACAGAAAGATATAGACGCCCACTGGGAACACCTCGAAAAACTCGCCCAAGCAACGTCTTAAATATAAGATAGGGGACGTTTCACCTTATTCCAACTCAGCTTTTTTATCAGCAAACAATCAAAGTAAAGTGAAAGACACCCTCAAGATTTTTATAACAGGCGCAACAGGATTTATAGGGAGAAATCTGTCAAAGCGGTTGGCTGAAAACGGGCATGATGTAATTTGCGGAGGTCGTTCTTTAGACAGGCTAAAAGAGCTTTCCGGGAAAGTAAAAGCAGCTTATACGGAGCTGGAAGACAAAGAGGCCATTCGCGGGCTTCTGAGACGCGAGAGACCCGAGGTTCTTTTTCATTGCGCCGCGCTCGTGGAAAGCCACTCTCTCAAAAAGCTGCGCCGCATAAACGTGGAAGGCACAAGAAATGTATTGGATGTGTGTATGGCGGAAGGGGTAGGGAGGGTAATATACTTAAGCAGTATCGCGGTAGTAAGCGGAAATACCCAGGTGCCACTCACGGAGGACCTTCCGTACAAAGCCACAGGCGCCTATGGCCAATCCAAATTGGAAGCGGAAAAAATCGCCCTTGATTACAGGAAAAAAGGTCTAAAAATAGCTATTCTTAGGCCCTGCATGGTCTACGGCGAGCATGAGCCGCACGGCCTTCCGCGCCTTATAGAAGCGTTGAAAAAACGGTTATTCCCTATTTTAGGCAGAGGAGAGAATAAAATCCACCTGGTTTCGGTTGAAAACGTGGTGGACGCAATGACGCTTTGCCTTTCGAAAGAAGAAGCTTATGGCGGCAGCTACTTTATCGCCGATAAAGAGGTATTGACCATGAAAGAACTGCTGGTGTACATTACGTGGATTTTAGGAGTCAAACCGCCGATTGCGGTTCCCCGGTGTGCCGCGGTTTTGTTGGCAAGACTTCCTTTTATCGGCGAAAAGATCTCTTTCTTTTTAAAAGACAGGGTTTACAGCATAAAACGGCTCGAAAGAGAACTGGGCTACGTTCCGAGAATATCGGTCTACGACGGCCTTAAAAAATCAGTGCTGTCATATATCGACAAACAAAAGACGATCCGTGATTGAAGTGAACGGACTTAACCGTGATCCCGATTGCGGGTTGGGGTAGGTTACCGAGGAGGTCAAGATGCCAAAGGTATTGGTTATGTATTATTCGGCTTCCGGAAACACGAAGAAGATGGCAGAAAAGGTGGAAGAGGCCATAAAGAAGGAAGGGGTCCAGACTGTTTTAAAAAGAGTCGAAGACGTAAAGGTAAACGAGCTTACCGGCTACGATGGAATAGTCATCGGCTCACCTACCTACTATGGCACCATGGCCTGGCAGATCAAGAAGCTGCTTGATGAGAGCGTAAGTCTTCACGGCAGCCTGAAGGGAAAGGTCGGAGGCGCTTTCAGCTCAGCGGCAAACATAGGCGGCGGAAATGAGACAACCGTTCTCGATATAATAAATTCCATGCTGATTCACGGGATGATTGTTCAGGGCGAACCCCAGGGCGACCATTATGGGCCCGTTGCCATAGGAGCGCCGGACAGCCGCGCGCTTAAATGCTGTGAACGCCTGGGAGCGAATGTGGCCGGCCTCGTTAAGAAGCTGTTCTAAAGCTCATAATTTTGCAGGAAGGGTCATGGTGTCAAGTTTTCGGGCGTTAAATATGGACCTATTATAAGACGATGTCTCTAGCCGCTCCCTTGATACAATGAATGATTCTTATGATATACGATACATTCCAGCATAAGTCAATCGATTATATAAAAAAAGGGCATTCAGTCATAGTCGCGGCGCCTACCGGAGCGGGGAAGACCGTTATCGCGGAGTATATTATAAACGAGTGTCTTGCGAATAAAGAAAAGGTGATCTATACCGCCCCCATAAAAGCCCTCTCAAATCAGAAATTCCGCGAGTTTCAGGGCAGCTTCCGTGACAAAATAGGCATACTCACCGGAGATGTCAGCATAAACCCGCACGCGCCCATGCTTATAATGACAACGGAGATATTCCGGAATAAGGTGCTAGACGAAAGCTCCAGCCTTAGGGAATACTCATGGATAATATTCGACGAAATACACTACCTTGACGATTATGAACGCGGGACCGTCTGGGAGGAATCTATAATATTTTTGCCTAAGCACATGAAGATGCTGGCTCTCTCGGCGACCATGCCAAACATAGATGAATTCGCGAATTGGATAGAGTCTATACATAACCGCCCTCTCAAGGTGGTAAAGGAGGATCAACGGCCCGTGCCGCTTCACTTCTTCTACCAGTGTCAGGGGGAGATAGCGGACAATATTTCCGACGTCAGACGCCTGGGATACGGCAGAAAAAGCTTTTACTACTATCGCGGCAGGAAATTCCACAAGGCGGAGCACTTAAAGCCGAACAGGCCGGATTCTCTGATAAAACACCTTTTTGAAAGCGGGAAACTGCCGTGCATATACTTTTGCTTCGGTAGGCGGCGCTGCGAATATCTCGCAGAAGAAATACATGGATTCGATTTCCTAAACGCGGAAGAAAAAATAAAGATAAGGGCTGTTTTTAACCAGCTTTGCGAAAGATTCGACCTTACAGAAGAGAAGACGGCTCTTGCGCTTCAGCCTTTTATAGAAAAAGGGATAGCGTATCACCATGCCGGAATGCTCCCTACCTTAAAGGAGGTAATCGAGCAGCTTTTCACAAGCCGGCTCATAAAAGTAATATTCACAACAGAGACGTTTGCTCTCGGGATAAATATGCCGGCACGGACGGTTGTATTCGATGAATTGAGAAAATTCTATGGGCGGTTTTTCAGCAGTCTTAAAACGCGTGATTTCTATCAGATGGCCGGGAGGGCGGGGAGACGCGGAATAGATACGGAAGGGTTTGTGTTTTCCAGGGTCAATCCCAAAGATGTCTCGCTTCAGGAGCTGAATAGAATCATATATGGCGAACCCGAGAGGGTACGCAGCAGATTTAACGCGGCTTACGCGACTGTGCTCAATCTTTACGCAAAATTTGCCGAGAAGATTTATGATATATACCCTCTCTCTTTTCATTGTTTCCAGGAGAGAGAGAAATTCAGGATGAGGGCGTTGTCACTTCTGCGTTCGAAGGTCGGTATCCTGAAAGAGCTGGGTTATATAAGAAATAACGGACTCACTGAGAAGGGGTCATTTGCAAGCAAAATTTACGGATATGAGCTTTCGCTTTCCGAACTTTACGAAAAAAATATTTTAGAGCATCTTTCGGAAAAAGAGCTTGGGATACTCTGCCTTGCGCTCGTTTTTGAGCCGCGAAAACGTTGTGGCAAACCGAGGTTGAGCAAGAGTGCGAAGGGGTTACAGGATATTACAGATGAGATAGTGCGGCATATTCATAGAATGGAAAAATGTTCCGGTATAACGCCGTTAAGCAAAAATTATTTCTATCATCTTTCGCCCGCACTTGAGGCGTGGATGGACAGTGAGAAATTCGATAGGATATTACACTATGCCGATGCGGATGAAGGCGAGGTGATACGCTACTTTCGCATGGGCGTTCAGGTCCTCCGCGAGCTTCTGGACACACCCCTTTCTATAAAACTTAAGGATAAAGTAAAAAAGTCCATATATTTGATTAGCCGTGACATAATCGACGCCGAGAAGCAG
>MHFD01000016.1:28532-37228 GCA_001804045.1 Omnitrophica bacterium RBG_13_46_9 | reverse complement strand
GGACATTGCCCGATTCACCGCGGACTAGGCAAAACAGGCTTTTGTAGCCGTAATAATAGATATAGACATGAGAAGACATTAACCCACCAGCTCATAACTTGACAAATGGGCATTCTTTAGGTATATTGGTATTGTATGATATGCTATACTTAATATAATTACGCGATAAGCAAGTCATAAAAACAGAGACGGTATGGCAAAGAGGTATATAGGAATAACCATAATTTTTACGGCGGTATTATCTTTTGCGATTTTCCATGATACGACTACGGTTTTGGCGGCCTCGACTACTCTGGTCATAGAGGATACGCAAATCCTGGCTCCCGATGGCCTAGGCACAAAAGAGAAAGCCGCCATGGAGAAGAAATACAGGTATGATTACAGGCAAAAAGATATTATCTTAAAACCCGACATCTCGACCGATTTTACCCAAGAGCCCCTCATAGCCCCCCTTGGCGCCGAAATATTAACAGAACAGGAAAAGTTATATCGTTATTTCGGGATAGCTAGCGTTTTGCAGGAGCTTGGGAGGTTTGAAGAAGCTATAGAAATTTTAAAATATATACAGTTAAAAAGACCCAACGATAAATACATAGAGAACTATCTTCGCGGCATCCAGGAAGAAGCTAAAATCAAAAAGACAAAATGGGACAAGAGCACGCGGAAAGACGCTGTCATTCTCAAGGAAATAAAAATAAAGAACCTGATGCAGGAAGGCACCGCCTATTATAACCAGAAACGGTTTGACACGGCTCTTGTGAGATTTGTTGATGTTGTGAACCTGGACCCGGGTAATGCAACCGCTAAGCGTTATTTAGATAAGCTAAAAAAGTATTATCGCGATGAAATAGGCGTAGAGAATATAATTAGAAAATGGGGATACGAAATGACCGGGGAAGAGCAGCCGAAGTCTGGGGAACAGGCGCTCTATGCATTTGAGGGGAAAGACAGGGAGATTATCGCCAATAAGATGGAGGCAGCCGAACGTCTGTTGGATAAAGAGGAAATTCAGAACGTGGTGGAGTACGCTAAGGTAAACTCAATGATGGAACAGGCGGAACTGGATGTCGGGGTCGAAGATATAATAAACCAACGCATGGAAGAGGAGAGAAAAAAGTATTCATATACGCTTGGTCCCGGTGATGTAGTGCAGGTAAGCGTCCAGGACCATCCGGAACTAAGCGGGAGAAGCACCGTAGGTATAGCGGGGGATATAATGCTGCCTTTGGTAAACGAGCCGGTGGAGGCGCAGGGTTTGACACTGGTGGCATTGCAGGAGAAGGTTGTAGGGGTCCTGGAAAGATACGTGAAAGACCCTTCCGTATATATCGGAATAGTTGAATACCAAAGCAAGGTATTTTATGTCATAGATGAGGAGGGTTGCACTCCTTACAGCATAACGCGGGCAAATTTTACATTGCGTGATGCCTTATTTATAGCCGACTGGGGAGGTGACCGCGCTCTGGGACGTGTTCTGGTCATGAAACCGCATAAGCTTCACCCCATCATAAAGAAAGTCGACGCATTTGATCTTGTCTACAGGGGAAATCTTGCTAGGAACGTGAGGATTGAAGACGGGGATGTAATCTATGTGCCGATGACAATGGCCTCAAAGGTGACCCAGACTATATCGGATTCGCTTTCGCCATTCGCCGCTGTCAGAGACGTCAGGGAAGAATGGTTGAGCCAAAGATGGAATCAGCAACAGGGCTGGTATAACATATTCAGAATACCCAGGACTTCAAGTGACCAGGCTGACTACCGCGAGATCGATGTATCGGCTAACAACTAGGTATTTTTTTATATTTTCTTTATTAATATTCGGTACCGCTGAAGATTCGGTCAAAATCAAATAGCGCTTTCCGCAATTCTGTACATCAATCCAGCCTGTATCCGTATAGGCACATCGGCTTTTTAAACAATCTAAACGTTTTTTCCACTCTAAAACCTATTTTCCCAAGAAGGGCATTTACCGGTGCGTTTTTAATGTGTGTCGAAACTTTTACTTTCTTTACACCCTTTTTTTTCATCGAAGCAAGGACTTCGGAGATCAGGCTGATCGCAAGGTTTCTTTTGCGATACGCCGGCTCGATAGCTATGAATAAAAGTTCGGCGTTTACGTCTTTCAAACGGGTATTTAGGGGATAAAAGACCAATTCCAGGCTTTTAAAAACGAGACCCAGATGCAGAATAGCCCGCTCAAGCCATAACCGGAACATCCCCGCATCGAGAAATAATTCGGACAAAAGCTTCCTGCTGTCAAATGTCGCTGTAATAAATCCGACAGTTTGGTTTTCTGCCGCCACAAGGCTTATGCAGTACCTGGATCCCAGTATTATTTTCAGGTATCTTCTCACGAAAAGACCGCCAAACCTTTTAAGATACGAGTCAAACATGTAATTGTTGTAAAGACGGAATATGTCTTCCAGGTCTTTCGGACAGGCTTGCCTGATTAAAATATTTTTTTCAGCCATGAGATAAAAAAGAATGCCAAGATTCTCACTCCTTTTAAGTATTTTATTATATCGGAATAACACCTTATTTTTTTGATATGCCTGTACCATATTTTGGGCCGTAAATAGAAATTAAGATAGAATTTTTTGTAATAATAGGAAATAGTCCTATACGTTAACCCGTCAGGAATAAATACGGGTTCCCAAAAACTATATGATGAAAGGTCTTTTGTCGCCAATTTTCCATACCTCTCCATGATGTGATATTGAGGCGTGTTTCTCAAGGGGGTATTTACCTGGACCGTTATATCTTTCAAAGGGAGGCTACAGGCAAAATTTATCGTATCTTCTATTGTTTTTTTTGTATCAGCGAGATGCCCTATAATAAAAAACCCCTTTGGTTCCAGATCCAGTTCATACGCCCAATTCGTCACTTTTATTAGCTGGGATTTTGTCACCCCCTTTTTTATAAATTTGAGTATTTCATCATCTCCAGATTCGATACCCAGCCTTACCCTCCAACATCCTGAATCTCTCATCTCTTTTAAAAGGGGCCTGTCTAATACATCCGCCCTTACCGAGCAGGTCCAGGTGACATCCAGGTTAGAATTTTTTATTTCCCTCACGATCTCATATACCCTCTCTTTGTTTGGCGTAAAGGTGGAGTCTACAAATGCTATATCTTTAGCGTTAAATTGTCTGACGAGGTGAGACATCTCGTTAACTATATATTTTGCGCTGAACGAACGATAGGTGTTTTTAAAAACGTTTTTATCGCAAAATATACAAGGATAGGGGCAGCCCCTGCTTGTGATCATGCTCAATTTCGGCAGTCTCCTTTGGTCGTTTGGCTGGGGCTTATATAGATGGATCGGGACAAGGTGACGGGCCGGAAAGGGGAGGATATCCAAATTCGGCATGAACTCTCTGGGAGAGGTTAAAAACAGTTTTCCGTTTAGATTATACGCGATACCTTTTATTCCGCTTACATCGTTTCCTTTTTCAATAGCCCCAACCAATTCTTTGAAAGTCATTTCGCCTTCACCGATCACAGCCATGTCAATCTCCTTATGCTCCAAGAGGTCATCGGGATTTGAAGTTATATGCGGCCCTCCGGCAATTATTTTTGTCCAGGGGAGGATATTTTTTATTTCTTTGGCGAGCGCATAACAGGAATAAGAGGATACGGTAAAGGTGGTTATCCCGATTATTCCGGGAGACAAGCCTTTTATTCTTTTTATCACTTTTTCAATCGACAGCTTTTCCACCACCGCGTCGATAATATTAACTTCATGCTCGTCTAATACAGACGCGAGATAGCACAATCCCAGGGGGGCGGAATTATAAAACAGGTTTTCCGCAACGGGGCCTATCCCTTGCATCGTAGTACGGCATAGGGGAGGATTGATAATGGTTATCTTCATTGGATCAAAAATCTCTTGGGCGTGCCGTATTCTTTAAATTTCCAGATATTAAGGGATCCTTCCATCGACATTTTTGCCAGGATATATAAGAGCTTAATGCAGTTAGATATTTGCGCAAACCACAAAAGCGGTAGCGGATGTTCCCGCAAAAAATTACTTCTCATAAGTAAAGAGATAAGAGGTCTGGGAAGGAAGGATTTGGAAGTAAGGGATACTATGCAGGCCACGAATAGATCCTCCTTCTTTCTGGGGTAAGAGAAAGTAAGTCTGAACTGGTAAAAAGATTTATTGGCTTCGCCTTCCACGTCCCCCGGACCGATTAAGCCTTTTACTAAAAGCGTTTCGCAAAGTTCGGTTCCGGGAAAGATTGTAAGGGAATACATGAATAGATCAAACGGCCTGGGAAGCTTAAGCAAAAAATCGATCAATGCTTTCTTATCCTCGAAGGTGGACATGGGATTATCCAATATCACATCGTAGACCGCATCCAGTCCCAAGCCTTTAGAGGCGGTAGCAAACTGCCGTATTTTGTTCTCAGGAAAATCCCTGTTATAGTCCTCCTTCGACTCCCTCTTTGAGCCGGTCTGTATGCCGACCTGGATCCTTTTTAATCCCGCGGTTTTCAGCATCTTAAGGACCTCCTTGTCCATAAATTCGGCATTGAATAATATCTCAAAAGGCAATCCGACTCGGCTTTTGTATTTAGCGCAGAATTCGCGTATCCAATCCGAAGGAAATATGAAAGTGTCATCGTCGAACTTTATCTTTCTTATAGCTTTAAATCTATCCAGCGCGTATTGGATTTCGGCTATTACGCTTTCTACGCTTCTTATTCGGTGGTATTTTTGGTTTTTATACAGCTTTCTAAGAATGCTGTTATAACAATAGCTGCAATTAAAGGGGCAGCCGCGGGAGGCGAAAACCCTCAATTCCCTGGAATAATTGAGAGGGTCTATGTTTTGCATACGCCCTTCGATAAAGAACTTGCTGCTGCCGCCGTAATCCTGGAAAGGGAGAGAGTCTAAATCCTGAATTAGGGGCCTGGTCTCATTACGGATTATCTCTCCTTTTTCGGTATAGCATATATTTTTAATACCTTTGAGAGAATAATTATTGGCGTATGTCCCGGCAAGCTCGAGCATCGGATATTCGCCTTCACCTCTGCATACAATATCGCAATAGCCCAGGCATTCGTCCGGCTTGACAGTCGCGTGGATTCCTCCCCAGACCGTTTTTGCCGGTAAAACGTCTTTTATCCGTTTCGTCAGGTCCTGCGCGATTTTTAGAAATGGCGAAGTGAAACTGATGCCCACCAGATCAATGCCCAGATCCTTTAAAAGCGAGATAAGCATTTCTTTTTCTTTTTCCACCGGGGGCCTAATATCGTTATTTACCCACCTTTTAAAAAAGATAAGGTATGTATTGATGTTTTCTTTTTTCAATAGGGACGAAATAGCCCTGACACC
Organism: Omnitrophica bacterium RBG_13_46_9; assembly: GCA_001804045.1. Lineage (GTDB taxonomy): Bacteria > Omnitrophota > Gorgyraeia > JABMRN01 > RBG-13-46-9 > RBG-13-46-9. The sequence continues at coordinate 31,885 of MHFD01000016.1, read as the reverse complement.
GTTGTTTTCTACGCCATATAAGGATATCAATGCTATATTGGGCATATAGAGTATTCCATCGCTTTAACTATTTTTCCGGATCCAGGATATTGTTTCCCGGTTTTCTGACTTCAAGTAAATAAATGCGCGGCAGTCCGCTCTTTTCTTTGAATAAATGAATTTCAAAACCCGCATCCTGGCATAATTTTTTCGTGATATCGGGATGCCACCAAGCTCGGGGTATTTTATATAAGGCCGAAAGCTTTTCGCTTAAAAAGGTGTTTTTTGTGAACTCCGTATTTCGTTTGACCTTTTTGTAAGAATAAGGTTGTAAAATAACGGCTCTTCCCCCAGGTTTCATCGCTTTAAAAATGGAATCAAGCCATGGCCGGACATAGTCCCCTGTGTCTTCGGAGGCAAATCGAATCAGAGCAGCATCCAAATAGTCAGGCGGAATAGCGATGTCTGCACGGACACAAAACCTACCCTCCAATTGCGGTAATTTAAGATCTTCGGACATGAAGTTCAAGAAATCCACAAGGGTAGGAAGTGTCTCGAAGTCGATAACTTTACCTTCTCTCCCCACCCCATTAGCCATGGCCAGTGCTAGCTGGCTATCGCCAAAACCTATGACAGCTATAACATCTCTATTATTAAGGTGTAAAGAATTGATAATAGATTGATATTCACTGTCACTTTTGGGTACGCTGCTGATCAGTCTGAGCATCCCACTCGCATATAGATCTGAACGCCTCCAGCCACCTTTTTTAAGCTGCGCAAATAGACTTGGCGTACGTATCCCCTTTTCAAGGCATTTCATGAAGTCGTCCCGGTTGGCCATAAGAAATTTTAGCCGGCTACGCCCGAAAGGGGAATCCGGAGGTTTATCATTCACAATAAATTCCGCAAATTCGATCAGGGCTGAGTTTCTATCGATTTTACCCCTGTTTTTATCGAGGACCTTCTTGAGCCAGACCGATTTTCCGGAAGATAGATAACGCAGAGTTAATGCCCTTGCCTTTTTTTGAGCAGCATTTTTGTAAAATGTTTTTATATGCCGAAATACCCGCGATTGTTTATCTGATAACAAAAGAATAAAACTTCCGGTGATCAAAAACACCAATAGCAGTACTATAATACGTTTAGGCAAAGAATGGGCATCCATGATCTCTTAACTCGATCATAAAGTTGAGATGTATTAAATTTCCATAATTGAATTACGTATAGACGGCAATAACTTTATATATAAAGGAAAGTGCTTAATCAATTCACTAAAATTCAGACCCCTGGATACATTCCAGATTATCTTTGGCCTCATGTAAAATTCCAGGTATGCCCTTTTTTTCAACGCGAATAAAGACTTCTTGTCCAATCCTTCGGGTATAAAGTATGGTTTTGTATTTATGATGCCGCCTTTTGTATATTCTTTCCAATAATCGGTGTCAAAATACCGTTTTTTTAAAGCCGTTTTATATATAGCCGTTTCAGGCAGACCGATCGTAATCGTGAAGCTTGCCCAATCTAAAGGAAGGGATTTTGCGAATTCTATTGTTTCGCGTATGCTTATTCGCGTTTCGCCAGGATAGCCAAGCATAAAATATCCCCTTAGCTCAAAGCCGATTTTTTTTGCCAATCGGACTTTTTCTATGATTTCCGGAATGTCTAATCCTTTACCCATCTTTTGCAGGATTTCCTGATTACCCGACTCTATACCTAAATGTATCCTGGAGCATCCGGCGGTTTTAAGAGATACGAGGATTTCCTTACTCAAAAGGTCAACCCTGGTCCGTATGTCCCAATTGAATTTCAGTCTTTTTTTACGTATAAGCTCACATATTTTCAGAGCCCTTTCTTCTTCTGCCGCAAAGGTTTCGTCAAAAACGATTATCTCTTGGATATCATACTTTTTTACAAGATTTTCCATTTCTTCGACCACGTTTTCCGGGCTCCTGGCGCGATATCGGCCCAAGTATCCTTGAAAACAGAAGTCACAGGAGTAAGGGCACCCCCGCGATGTCACTATTGTGAAAAAGGGGCTCCTGACCGATAAAGCGATATATTTTTTGTAAGGAAGAAGGTCAACGGCAGGAAAAGGTATCGAATCCAAGTCGTCAATCTCTTCCCTGGGCGCGTTTGTTACTACCTTGCCGTCATGCCTTGAGATAACGCCTTTTACTCCATGTAAATCTTTTCCTTGCCGCAACATTTCAAGGGCTTCTAAAATAGTCGTTTCACCCTCCCCGTAAACGCCAAAGTCAATGCATCTATGGGATAATGACTCCGTCGGATAGGCGGTTAGATGCGGTCCTCCCACGCCTACAGTAATCCGTGACGAGACATCCTTGATAAGCCTGCTTAATGTAATCAATTCCGGCCACGAAGGGGTCATCGATGACAACAAGGCCACATCGGGGGCGTATTTTTTTATCTCATTTCTAAAAGAACCGTTCTTTAGACGCAGAACCTGGTTATCCAGGATTTTGGTCCGATAACCCGCATTTCTCACTACCGAGGCTATGTAGGCAAGGCCTAAGGGCGGGTATATCCCGGTGACATTAGTTTCATCGTAGGAATAGACGTTATTTCTTATCAATAAGACATTCATTTGTGCAATCTGTCTTGGCTTTAATCGTTACAAAAAATATGACTTATCAGATTCTACACTTTACCGTCAGAAAAGTCAACATAACTTATCCGCGGTGTTTACCCGGTTTTTCCAGCCGTTTGCGAGCCGAAATGAATTGAATTATATTCCGAAAAGAACTATAATTAGTTTCGGAAAAAGCATTTATCCGATGTCATAGTGTTGAAGGAGGCAGATGTTGGGCCCTGCAAAAATCCGAATCAATACCGCTCCGGCGGAAAAGGCTATTTTAATAATAGTTTTTATATCCGCAATATTTCTCCGCGTAGATGCTATCAGATACAACCCCCTCTCGCATGACGACGTCGCGGCTTTTTATAAAGCACTCCCTGATTATGATAAGGTAATAGCTAAACAGCCGCATCGTTTTCATGGTCTGGGATTGCATTTACCGGGAAGGGAATTATATTTTTATCTTGTCGATACCTGTATTTATTTTTTCGGAAATCACGATATTTCGCTGCGCATAATGCCCCTTTTAAGCAGCTTTCTCTTCATGCTTATTTACTATTTCTTTACAAAGAGGGTTTTTAATAAGGAAATCGCGATTTTGGCTTTATCTTTTTTCGCCATAAGCAGGGGCGCTATCGGCAATTCAGTATCCCCGCGCCCCGAGAGCTTCCTTCTTTTATTTACATTTCTGTCGACATTTTTATTTTGGGAGATTATAAACGGACGGAATGCTTTGGTGCTGTACGCATTGGTGGCGTTATTTGCCATTAATATACAT
>MHFD01000016.1:27576-28517 GCA_001804045.1 Omnitrophica bacterium RBG_13_46_9 | reverse complement strand
ATTATATCGGCAAATTTTTTATTTTTTTTGATATACTCAAGAGACAGAAAAGATTATTACAAGATTTTATCCACCTATGGATTTTTTCTGGTTGTATGTCTTTTTACATATCTGGCGGTTTACAATGTACTTCCGGAAGTCAGATTCAGATACGGCCTTAAAGATTTTACACCGGGATCGGCGATGCTGGCTTCATTATTCACGTTCGGAAAGGCGTTTTCTTTAAAAGAACCGTATATCAGTTTATTGGCACTCGTTATAGGCATGTTTTTTATTTTCCGTTGCAAGATAAATAAAAACGCTATCTTACTCCTTTTTTTTCAGATCGTTGCGATTATTCTCGGTTTAGGATTAATCTATGTAAGATTTCGCCATTTTACCCCCAATAGGTTATATATTATATTACCCAACGTGTTCATTATATTGGCGGCATTTATAGCAGGCTGGGAAAATAGACATGTTAAGCGCGCATTCTATTGTGCGCTATCCATCTTATTTATAACAGCAGGTTTTAAATATATTACCACTGAAAAAAGTTCACTTGTCAAAGCTTGCGAATATATAAATGATGATAGCGGAAGAGATGACTTAATCTTATACAGCGGCGTATTTCGCAACAACAGCGAAAACAGGCGATATGAGATAATGTATTACTGCCGCCGGGCCGTCGTCCACGATATGGAATTTTTCCTTTCAAAAAATTTTGGCAAAATAACCAACAAACACATATGGTATCTATATTCAGGTAAGCGCCGATTATCCCTGCCGGGCTATTACCTTTATGAAAAAAAATGTTTCAGCGGTTATCCTGCTCCATTAAGCGTAGATGAATACAGGAGGAGCGTTAGCAGTTCAAACATAAGAGTGGAAGATAATGAGATCATAAATTACTACAACGCCCATCCGGAATTTTTTCACAGAAAAAAACAATACCGGCTGTG
>MHFD01000016.1:25018-27487 GCA_001804045.1 Omnitrophica bacterium RBG_13_46_9 | reverse complement strand
GTGTTTTTTTTATTGCCGATTACGCTTCCAGGCATGACAGTTTAAGGAGAAGATGGGGGGATCTGGGTTGGGTTTCGGAAGGCAGATTCCCTAAAGAATTCGACCAGAAAGTTTTTTCTCTAAAAAAAGAAGGCATGTATACTACATTCTCGACTGTGATGGGCTACCATTTCGTTATGTTGATGCACATAAGGGAACCCAGGGCATACTTATTTGACGAAGTTAAAAAGTATATTAAGTCTAAGCTTGAAGGCCAACGAATATATTTGGGAAAAGCTGTCCCGAAAAAAGCAAAAAACGGGATGGTATTTATTCCGGATGGGGAATTTTATGCGGGGTTTAATGATGAAGAAATAGAGGAGAGACGTGAAACGTGGGAAAAAATCGTCAAACCGTATGTAAAGGATCAAGAGAGGCCGGGATGGGAAAAGTATATTTACCATACCTATCATAAAGCGCGCGTAGGACCGTTTTACATAGATAGATATGAGGTGACATACGGCGAATACAAGGAATTTCTGCGGGCAACCGGCCACAGGCGCCTACCCGAAAATATAGAAAAATTTATTCCCGGCGATAATTATCCTGTTGTGGGGGTAAGCTGGTATGACGCAGACGCGTATTGCAAATGGAAGGGTAAAAGGCTTCCCACTCAGGATGAGTGGGAATTTGCAGCCAGAGGCGTCGACAGGAGAAAGTACCCGTGGGGGGACGAGCCGCATGACGGCACGAGGGGAAATTTTGCTGATATCAATTCAGACACCGAATGGAGGAATAAGAGCTACGACGATGGCTATGGGTTTCTTGCCCCTGCGAGAAGTTACCCGAAAGGCTCCACGCCGGAAGGCATATATAACCTCGGCGGAAACGTAAAAGAATGGACCGCGACCGTAGACTGGAAATCAAAAACCGCTATTACTAAAGGAGGTTCTTTCAGAAATGCGTATGACGATATGTTAGCGGCAGATCAAAGGCCTTACCGGCTAAAGACAATCGACTATGCGATAGGTTTCCGTTGCGCCCGCGATATCGAGTCTGACTCGCTCTCCCGGGATTTTGTAGAGCCGGCATCCAAGATTTATAAAATCCCGGCTGAATTCAAACTGTCCGCAGGTGGAGGAAAAAATATGGTGGGGACGCGGTTATTAAAGCACTACCCGGTTATTATGATTCCCGGAAACAGAAGAAGCATTGAAGACTGGCGAGGCGAAAATCCCGGCAATGCCGAAGAGGGTATAAATGTGTATAACAGATTTATTGACGCAGGATTTTCACCGCATGAGTTGTGGCTATACCAATATACTCAAAAGAATAGAGAGATGAAGAATATAGAGGAATTGACCGATGGGCTTAAATGGTTTATTTATTCGATTCTCCGGCATACAAAATCTAGTAAAGTCCAAATCCTCGCTCATGGGGAAGGAGCGGTTTTAGCGCATGCGGCGATTAAGAAATATAACCTCTATAATCTCATTCATTCCGCCGTATATATTGCCGGGCCTTTCCATGGGAGCGTGAGGTATACCTATACTAAGGCGCTGATGGGGTCTCCGGTTTGTTCAAATTTGGCGGTCAGTTCCGACTTTCTCCAGGATATGAACCTTCCGGATGAAACGCCATACAATATATTTGAGGATGAAGGCAAAAATGGTTCCGGAGTCAAATACATGGCTATTTACAATAACCGCCCTAACGGCGATGATTTCTTTCCGGATAACCCCGATTCTTCCTCTCTTTCGGGGGCGTTAAATTGCCAACTAGACTGGCTTGACCATGACGGTTTGAGGTGTTCCCGGGATTCCAGCAATCTTTTTATACCATTCTTAAGCGATGAGGCTGTGAAATACAACCCTGCATATGACAGGGATGGTGATGGATTTATGGCTGAAAGTCACGGCGGGCCGGATCGCGATGATAACGACCCTTCGGTCTTCCCGGGCGCGCCTGAGATTCCGGGGGATAATATTGACCAGGATTGCAACGGTATGGATATTATTCCGGAAAAGACCGGAAAAGATATATTGACTCCGGTTTCAAAGTAAAGGGAAAAAAGCAAGGATTATCTATCTATTGAAAGCTCCCAAGTCTATTTTTTTTCTTACATCAAAATCAGCGGGTATTTCTCCTCGTTTTATAAGATAATCATTGCAGTCCTCTAGGATTTCGATTGCATTTTCGGACAGTCCAAAATCAATGCCCGCTTTCTCATTTTCAGATAGTAACCAATTTTCATTAAGCAATAGGACGCTTTCTACCACACTTTGCTCTATGCCGCTGCGCAGAGATACCCATTTGCTTACCTTTTCCTTATTATTTGAAGCCCACCTAAAGGCTTCCTCCAACGCTGCCTTATATCGAGTAATTGCTTCCGGTGAGTCAGAGAGATATTTTTGCGATACTACTATAGCTGACCGGAACGGCCTTTCTTTTACGATTCGAAGACTATATCTCTCCAGCAACATTTCCAAC
>MHFD01000016.1:9337-24988 GCA_001804045.1 Omnitrophica bacterium RBG_13_46_9 | reverse complement strand
TTTCCGTTTGACAAGAGTTCTATGATCTTATCTATATTTAAATGTCTCAATTTGACATCGCGCTTCGGGTCCAACCCGGAATCAAACAACCACTCATGTATTGCCATATCTGCCGAAGAGCCGCTGTGAACCAAAATCTTATTGTTTTTTAAGTCTCCTACCCCGAATATGTTTGATTTCTCGGGCACAATTAAAGCAATCCTTCCCAACGACCCCGGAGTGCCGATAATTCTTAAATCGGGAAACTTCACCAGATGGATAATGGCCGGCACTTCACAGCTGAACGTAGAGTCTATCTTATTGTTTTCACATGCCTTGCCTTGCTCCTCGCCGTGCCTAAAAAAAGTGATTTTTCCGTATAGATTATGTTTTTTTAAAATATCAGTGCGTATAAACACTTCGCCGAACATGCAATGAAGAGGCGTAAGAGAAGAGCAGCCGATCCTGATCTTATGCCTTTTTTCCGGAAAGGACCGTTCGGATTGACATATTTTTTGGATAATCAGAATTGCCCCTAAAGCCAATGCTAAAATAGAGAGAATCAAAATCACCCGTTTATTTCTCATTTATATACGCTTTCCTATCAATGGCTTTTATAACCGTATCCCTGGATATTCCTAGGTCTTTGGCGACCGTAACGGTTACTTTTTTAAAAAGGTCGTTTGCCGCTTCATATCTGTCATTTGTGCCTTTTTTAAGATGCGCGACCTTTTTCCAGAGACCTTTTCCCAGACTAAACCAGGTCATGTAAAATCGCTCGTTGATCCTATCCTCTAACGGCGGATACTCCGCATCCTCTCTGAGGGCGCCGCGGTTGCCTACGCCGTATTCTCCGTTTTTTACTATTCTTCTTGCCAGGGGCGGCTTGCGGAGGCCTTGCGAATAAACGACGTTTACGATATTTCCGGCGGATATCGGCTGCGGCATATAGGTAAGGTGGTCCTTTACGTCGAAAAGGACGCTTATTTCTTTCATATCTCCGCTAAGCTTCCCTTCTATGTAATGGTCGATCCTAAACAACTCTGGCTCGGTCTTTGCTTCCCCATATCTTTCTATAGGCACTATCTCATAAGCCTCAAGCGGCACCGCACCCTTTTCATAAAACACCTTTGCTAAATCTTTTACCCCGATCCTGTCCGCATTTTTTATTTTTTCGGCGCAAAAAGTAAAAGCTATTTCCGCTTTGTCCTTGGAAATATTTATTACCCTTCCGCAATGCAACTCGTCAAAGGCGTCTTGTCTATCGCTTGGTATAAAGTATTTGAGACGTGCCTCAACCCCCGCCCCGGTCGCGCTTTTATTTGCAATTAATTCTTTTTGGTCTATGAAGTCAAATATCTGCTTTGCTATTCTCAAATGGCCTTTTTCGCTGGGATGATAGGGCGCATCGGTCTTATATCCATTGTAACGGAATATTTCATATAATCCTTTTTCAGGATTCTTGCTCCATTCGGCGTCAGCATCGACTAATCTTTGATTTTCTTCCCGGCATAATAGAGACAGGGTCTCCGGATACGCCTTGTCGTAGCACTTTTTTTTCAGCTCCGGGAAAAGATCAAGCGTGCGGATATTAATCGGCATTTTTATAAAGACAAGCTGAAAGTTATTTTTCTTTGCTATTTTCATCATCTCTTTGATGTTATCCTTATAGTCTTCCAAAGAGACGCGTCTAGTAAGCGAGGGGTATGGAATTATCTTAAGCTTAGTTGAAACAAATACTTTAATATCGGATATTACTCTCCGGAATAACAAATAATAATCGCTGTGATAAAGGATAGTGTTTAATCGCTGCATGGACAGAGTAGTGTATGCCCTTTTTTTCTCTTCCATATATTCCAGAGCGTGGTCGTTATTATTGGCTACGATTACCATATCGGGATGGAATGGCAATACCATCTGTCTCAGTTCGATCAGGTTCTGATATGTGGTATGTCCGGGACAGGCAGCGTTGATAACGAGGATCTTGCGGCGGTATCTATCATCGAACATTTTTTCTAATTGAGCGGCAAATGTTTTATTATCCCTGACCCCATGACCAAAGGTTGACGAATCCCCAAGGACAAAAATCCGGTATTCATCCTTAGTCTTTTCATATGCTATATCCTCTTTATACCTAAAACCTGAGGCGTTGGTCGACTTGGGGATTTTATCGCTGCGATCGACAAAGTTTCGCAGATTCGGCCTGTTCCACCAATAGAGGAACGGATGAGGCCTGAATTGCGTATACCACGGAGAGTATTTTATAAACAGACGCACAGCATGTTCAGTGACAAAGAAACTAAGCCCTAAAGCCACCAGTATAATTAAAAAATGAAACCATTTTTGCATAGTAATGCGGTTTTTTATGGCGATATAATGAAAGAGAAATATCATAAGAAAATATAAATCCAGCAAACCCGCCGTAGCAACCCAGAAAATTCCCGAAGCATTCCCCGAGGAATATGCGGAAAAACTATGCATCGGCGGTCCTTTTCTCCACACCTCAAAAGGAAGGGGGATATCTACGGCAAACGCCAAAATAAAACAAGATATGTTCAGCAATATAATTAACAGCAGCACTTTTTTCACAAATACCCCTACAAAGTATATTCAGATTATTATGTTTGCGAACAAAGCCATCCTACTTATTGCTATTATACCAAAAATAGTGTTTTTATGGTCATGCAATAATAATCGCTCATGGCCCGGTTGCGCTTTTCAAACCGCCTTACATTTAAAGTGGACATCCTCTTTATATCTTCCCGGCTTAAACTAATAAGACCCTCCGTTCTCCGCTGCTTCAATACCCTTTTGCATAGATGGAAAATCTCCCGCTGCGTTAGTCACACTTTTATTTTTGTATATTTCATTAGGCATGGGTATTTTGTATACGCGAAGATTGTCTTCGGGGTAATGTGCGGTTTCGCAAAATTCCTCCAGCCAGGAAAATCGGTCAGATGAGCCGCTGTTTCTATGCTTTCGCAAAAAATTTCCGTGCACAATTACGTAACCCACATTCCGGCCGGAAAGGCGCTCAATAAATTCCGCCTTCATTTGCAGGCTGTCTGAATCTTTCGGCAGATAAATTCGAAGCGTCTTAGCATGATAGGGGTTCAACATTTTTTTACCGCTTAAAACCGCATAATACCCATATAGATTAATGACACTTCTTTTTTGTGATATAGGCAGATTTAGAACTGCCTCGAAATTCTCATTTCTTATTTTTTGGTAGAAAAGAGGGATAGTTACATCACTTACTTCCGGCGGGAATAACTGGGGGAAGCATATTACAAGTTCCGATAGATAAATAACAGAGAAGAAGGCCGCGATAAAAAAAGGCCTGATTTTTCTAATAACTGAAGAGATATGCAAAAGACCGTATCCCGTTAAAATGGCCAGGCAAATGTTAATAAAGGGGAAAGCGCGAAAGGGGAGGAGTGCATCTCCGGCAAAAGGCAAATATTTAGTCATGAAATAAAAAGGCAAAATTATTTTATGCCCGAAAATCTGGATAGGTTGGCCGGCATACGTTAAATACGCGCCCGCGGCAATAACGACAAAAAAAAGGAAGATAAGAAATATTAATTTTGATAGACCCTTTTTTTTTATAAAAGCGATTATCCCTACCGCAAACGCCGAAAAAGGTATGCCCAAAGGCAGATCGATGGAGTAGCGGGAGGAAATGTATGGGAAGAAATGGAAAGGTCTGAATAAGTTTAGACAACCATCAAGATTTATATTTGCCTTGGGTTTGAACATGTTAAAATAGACAGAGCCGAATCCCATCAGGTAGTATACTATGGAGGTAAGAACGAAAAGCGAGCTTATTATGAGAGAAAATCTTGAAAGAGCAAACCATGTTTCTGCAGGCTTTATGAATAGGTATGGCAACAGCAATATGGTAAAAATAACAGCAAAATAGGCGTAAGGGGGGTAGGTGAACTGCATAAGACATAAGATAATGATGGCCCCAAGGACATAACGCCAACGCTTTGTATCCCGCAGTCTGAATAAAGCCAAGGAATAGAGCGGGATCCAGAACAAAATGAATTTTTGTACGAAACCCAGATTTATCTTCAATAGAACGTAAGGATTGAGAGCGAAAACCAAAGCCGAACAAAAAGCAACCATTTTTGAAGAAAAAAGATATTTTGCCAGAAGGTAAGCCGATAAAAAATTCAATATAAAGATGATCATAACAAGGACGTTATAAGATTCAATTGTCCCAAAAAAGAACTTTAAAGGGATATACATAAAAAGGTGGAGAGAGTTAGCCAGGCCAAAACCTAAATTTTCTCCGAAAGGATAATTCAGATAATCGGTATTAAAATGCCTAAAGGTATTTCCTTTTTCGAAATTGTAAATGAAATTCTTCTGAAAGAGTATTTCTCCCTGAAAGCCGGGTTGATTAGATATGCCTATAATTTTATCATGCAAAAATGTTTTTACAAATAGCCATAATATTAAACACAATGCAATAAATATAGCTGAATTAATCCATTTCCTATATTTAATCAAAATGCCCCCATCCATAATATCACAGCCCACATTATTGTTGACTAAATTGTGACGTTTTTGTATACTCGTCTTAAAAGACCAAAGCAATTATCTTGATATTTATGAGTTGCTTATACACCCCGATTTTTCTCCTGTCATGTAACATACCTTATTGTTCAAACAACCTTGGAAATAATGAATATAAAAAAATTTTAGCGAAGCATATTACTATCTTCATAATATATTTTATCATTATTCTTTCTTTTGCACTACCGTTATCTACAAACCTTAGTCACACCATTTTGTGTGGTATTGGTACAGATTTAAATGGGACGTGTTGGTATCAATAAAAGAAAAGCGCCAATCGGAGAAGGTTGACAAGTTTTTTGAAGTCGGTCAGAAAACGTTTTTAGCGTATAAGTTAAAAACCCAAAAATAATTCAGCCAGATTGCACCTATTATGCCTGAGAAAATAGGCCAAATTAAACTATCCATAATCGTACCTATATTTAATGAAGAAAAATCCATTCTTATTTTGTACAACAAAATAAGAGAAACCTTAAAGACCTTCGATGTCAAAAGCGAAATCATATTTGTTGACGATGGCTCTACAGACTCATCCTGTAAAGTATTAAGATATTTATCTAAATTACGAAGCGATATCAGGTTTTTCGAGTTTAACTTAAACAAAGGGCAACATAAGGCTATAGAAAAAGGCTTTCATGAAGCACAGGGTGAGGTTGTTGTTACAATAGATGGTGATCTGCAAGAAGAACCTCGTGATATCTCTAAATTAATTGCCAAATTAGACGAAGGTTTTGATGTAGTATGTGGCTGGCGTTCGGTTAGAAAAGATTCGTGGCTAAAGGTATTAAAATCCAAAATAGGCAATTATCTTCATAGAAAAATAACAAAATTGGAACTGCATGATATGAGTTGTACTATGCGGGCATACAGAAAGAGCCTTGTTAAAAACCTGATTTTGCAGGAAAAGTATGAAGTTGGATTTATCCCATATATCCTATCAAAATATACTAAAAGAATAACAGAAGTAAAAATAAAACATCATAAACGCGCATTTGGCAAAAGTAAGTATGGTTTGTTGGCAACTACTATTGGGACAATCCGCTGTTTTATAAAATTAATATTAGGTAACGCAAAAAATAGGATTGTCGCTTGGTAAAATACAACATTAAACTTTTTGGTCAATATCTTTAAATCAGGCGGGAATATTTTCACATTTTCTTTGTATGGAACCGAATCACTTTCATAGGTTCATAATTTCACCTCAGTTTCGCTGACGCTGAGGGATACGAAAAACCACCACTTCCGTGGAAACAGCGACAGGCTTACCCAAGGTTTGCAATAAGAATTGGTAAGTTTGATTATGCCCTCTATTTTTCCTTGCGTAAACTTTTCTTTGGCAATACATTTTCCAGAAGAATATATGACGTAATCCAATTTTATTTAGTTCTTCTAAATCCCTTTGCTGCACTAATAACGGATCTTTTTCTTTAGAAATAAGTTTTAAGGAACGTAAAAAAGCATTTTTTCTCCAAAGATTGGAGTTTTTTCCACCGTCCATTTGGCGGACGCATAATGGTCCGCCTAAGGAGGGTGAGCGATGCATAAAACTCAGAAAAAATGTATCATACTTTATATTAATAGGAAGATCAAGAACAACTTGATCAGCGGAGGCCACACGAAGCGACGTAAAATCAGGCCATGGAATAAAATTCTCAGCGTAACGAGGTTTGCCCCACCAGGCAAACAGAATAACAAACGATATCGGAATCGATAATCGTAATATCCAACCTTTACGTTGTTCTAATTTTATCACCCCATTACGTTGCTTACCGTATGCCCAAACCATACCTTTCATAACTAGTAAAATAATTACCGCAAGGAATATAAAAATTGCTCTTTGCGCATTCATGCTTCCGAAAGCCATAAAACGGGTGGACATAAAAACATGAGGCATCCAATACCAAGCGGGACAAAGTCTATACGAAGCCCCACTCCACTGTCCTACGCCAACTAAATCTATTCTAGGACCGAGGGCAATCCATAATGCCCAAACTCCCCCTATAATATGGGGGAGCAACGATACAATCTTGCGACGAAGCGCAACAACTGAAAAAAATGCCCCGAGAGTCAAAGGTAATGGAATACACAACCAATAAGTAGAAATACTCCGCGTGGCATTGATTCCAGAAAATATAGCATTCAAGGGAAAGTGGAGAACGCGGTCCGCTTTACTAATGTAATGACTCTGATACCCAATAAACTGGGGATTTGTCCGTATCACCCAGACAATATACGGACCTGTAATTATTAATACAACCGTAACCACCAAAGCCATCTTTCCTAAAATTAAAACCTTATTTTTTACGGTATCACTTTTGTAAAAGGATATCACAAAAATGGAAAGTACCCATATACTTAGGTAAACCAAATTGAAAGGGTACAATAACGCTGTTAAAGCCAGAAGGCATCCTGTAAGAAGGCCACTCCACCAGGATAATTTCCTATCCAAATATAAACAAAGTAGGCCAACTCCAGCCAGAGCGGGTCCATAAAAGGCCGTAACTGGTCGCTGAAGTATAAAAAACTCCCCTATAAGCGGAGGCATAATGGTGTACATTAATGCCCCAGCTAAAGATATTTCCCTATTTCTGATTAAAACCCTCCCTAAAAAATACATACCCAATCCGTTACAGGCCATCAGAATAAGTATTAAAACATTAGCCCCAAAAGGTATCCCCCATAAACGTATCAATGGAAAAAATAGAAGAGCTAAATTCTGAATAACGACATAAGTTTCCAAATAGCCACCGTCCGGGAAAAAGAATCTGCTAGTGTGAAACAGACTCTCGGTACCAAAGAGTGCTTGTACTACATGGTCAAAGTGGAATATTGCACCAGCTCCATCGCCCAAATTGAGAAGAGGACCATAAAATAGAAGAGAGTCTTTCATTGCCCAGATTATCTTAGGATGGATGACTAAAATGCATGCAATGCAGGCAATAAACGGCACCAACAAATCAAAAATAAGCCTCTTACTCAAAACCGATATTCCGTTTTGCTTCATATTTAGATTTCTATTTTTGAGAAATAGATTAAAAGATGTTTTGAGCCTTTGCGCCCTTTCATCTATTTTTTTTGAATAAATATACTTCAAGTGTCTGGTCCATAATATTATCCCTGCCGGAATATACCTTATGGCATGCCACCTCATATGCATCCAATGCCATTTCGGCAGATATTTGAGGTTTTCCTTTCAGGAACCAGATTCTATTGTATCCAGCAGTATTCATTTTTTTCTTCAAATATATTTTTCTAATAGAACCGGTATTCTTAGAGTAATAATCAAAAAGATATTTTTGACGAGAATCTAAAAAGAGCAATAAATCACCAGGCTCGGCATGTCTATCTATATAATTTGCTGCCTCTATCCATTGCGCATTATCAGCCTCTATATAATACCTCCAAATATTTACAAGAGACAAAGCAATAATTACGCAAATTACAGCTGGCTTAGCATATTTATTTTTTATATTACTTATCCCTTTGGCTATTAATAAATAAAACGCCACTGAAGCAGAAATGGCATACTTAGGCCGATATCTAAGAGGCGACAGATAAAAAGGTAATAAGATTAGAGGAATCGATAACCATACAAGTAATAGATGGACCCTGCTATCATGTGAAAGAAACGTTTTCCAGAGGTTTATCTTAGGAGGCCAGAAAGATTTTTTTTTAACGATGCTCTCTTTTAATCTTTCATAGTCTATTACGGAAATAGAGAATAATATTAGAAAAAGAATTAGCAATAACACTGATCCGGAAGACCATTTAAACAAGGAAATAGCCGTTATATTTATTGAACGTAACGGCCAATGCATAAACCTAAAAAAAGGAGATTCTCCCCGGAACAGTTCTTTTTTTATCCAGCCGGGAGACGCTATAGACAGCCAAGGCATTAATAACAAAATTAATATACCTTGAATGAAGCCCCATCTTTTAACGATAGGTTTATTATAAGTCTTTTCCGATAATATAAACTGCATAACAAAATAAGTGTTTTGAGCTATTATTGCCGGTAAGACGTTATAATGGGTGTGGATTAAAAGGAGGCTGGATATAATATAGCCTATCGAAACGGTATAACTCGTTTCCCCAAGAAATCTTATAAAGAAATAGAAAGAAACTAGTATCAGGAGAGTTACAAGACTATACATTCTAACTTCTTGAGAATAATAAATATGAAACACGGACATCGCTAATATCAAAGAACCTAAAATGCCCACCTGACGGTCAAAGATAAGACTACCTACCTTGTAGGCCATAAATATGGCCAAAAAGCCGAATACAGCAGATAAGAACCTCGCGGAATATTCGCTGTCGCCAAATAAGGAAACCCAGTAATGTAATATTATATAATATAGCGGCGTACAAAAACTGGAAGCGCGATCCTTGATAATCTGCGACAGGTCTAAATGAGCCAACCTAATTGCAATGCCTTCATCCGGCCACAAACTCTCTACGTTTAGATCGTGGATTCTAAAAAATAACCCCAACAATAGAATTCCCGTTATTATTAATTTATTTCCCGTTGACTTAATATTCTGCTTTCGAATCGCGTTATCAATCATTTCCGTATTCGATAAAAATATCACACTTGACCGCGGGCAGTAAAGGAACGGTCGCGATATATCCCAATTTCATTTTTATTTTATTTACAATCAACATATCTTTGTTGCTGCTATTCAAAAAAACCCATATCCTATCCTTAAAAGGCTTACTCAGTCTCAGATGCGGATCCTCTATAATTAACGGAAAACCGTCAAAAATGCTGTACAAACTCAATGCCCCGGCAAGAGTCTTTGCTTCCAGAATATGTTTAGAGGGACTTATAATCTTTACTAATCTTAATCCGGTTGAAGAAGGGACTTTTTTAATTTCGTCATAGACCACTCTTTGTTGCATATAATTAAGCGGCGCAAAAGAAGAAACCAAATTACCCGACTTAACATCTGTCGCATAGTTGGAATATAGGTGTTTACAGCTTTTCGTCCCTATGTCGTCATAAAAATAACTCATTTGATCCAATAAACAGGGAAGTGGGAGGACCATCCAGCCATAGCCGCGAATAAAGCTAAAAATTACTAGAGAAACGGCTACCCACCGCTTGAATTTATACAGATCCACGATACTACAGCAAATCAATATTATAACTAATGGCAAAAAAGGAGAAAAATGCCTTATTATGACTGCAAATGGCAAGAAAACCTTTAGAAGATAACCGCAGATAAGAAAGAATATTAAATAAGACGAATATAATTTCGGCTTAACACAGGAACGGATTGCCGCTATGACAAATAGGACAAATAAAACGCTCCCCAATTGCACATTTTTCAATACAGCAAATATAACAAAAAAGTTTTTAGTATCAAAAAGGTATTGGCTTCTGCCTTTAGCAATCCCCATATTAGAATAAGCCAAAAATGATTGACAAGCGTATGCATACCAGGGCAGAGCTATTAAAATAATTAAAATAAGAGCAAGAAAAAAAATCTTTAAAAGGGAAAAAAGAGATATTTCTTTTTTATCAGCAAAAATAACAATCACAAGAAAAAATATTACAATATATAGAATGAATGTGCTTTTTATTAGCATGCCTATCCCACAAACAAGTCCAAGGAGGATGTAGTAGAAACGTCCGAGAGGATATTTTAGTATATAATCGACCAGAATAACTCCGATAAGTACCAAGGGGCATATCATCGTTTCAAGAAACCCTTGACGTGTAATAATGAGAAAACTCGGCAATGTAGATAAGATGAAGGCACTGAGCAATCCTGCAGTGGAAGAGAATAATCTTTTACCAACAAGATAAGTAAGACCTATCGTTGTTGCTCCCAGAAGAAATTGAGCCAAATAAATCACCCATAATCGGAAACCGAAGAGGAAAAACAAGCTTCCTAGAAACATAAACCATAATGGCGGGTGGTAAAATTTTAGAAGGTCCCTTGTTGTAATATTTTCTTTCTTTGCGATAAGGCCTTTAAGAGTTCCAGGACTCCCATCATAATAATATATTGACCCATTAGGATTTATATTGTTACTGTTTAGAACTTCTATTAGATCTGGCCCATATGCTAATTTCTCGTTACGCCATGCCTTCCCATAATATACGGCCCAAGAGATATTCATTATCGAATCGCGGTAAAAGTAAATCGGGCTTTTTCCTACCCAAAGAATATTATTAACGATATAGCTAGATATAATAAGCAGTAGAGCTATCAAAATAATTGTTTTGGAATATCGCCTCATAGAAAATTAAAGGGAGACTTAAAACAAATTGTCTAAATCCCAGCCATTATCTACCTTGCAAGGTTTTTGACTACATTTACTATATATGTCAATTCAGAAGAAGTCAACTCCGCATATATCGGAAAGTATAATATTTTATCCTCTGCTCTTGAAGCATAAGGACAGCCCTTCTTAAATCCTCTAAACACATCTAATTTTGAACAATCTTGCATATAACCCGAAGAGACATCTATCCCTTTTGCTAATAGCTTCCTTCTTATCGCGTTTTTGTTTTTGACTAAAATCGGACAACCAGAAAAGATGTTTTTTGCATTTTCCCCCAACAAAGGAATCCGGATATTATCAATGCCTTCCAGCCTCTGATATAACTCCAATCCCTTTTTCATTCTCATACTATTTTTTCTATCTAAATCATTCAATTGCATTACTCCCAGTTCCGCCTGGATATTATTTAATCGGCCGCTTCGAGGCAATTTACCAAGCAACCGCTCTTTTTCGTGAAATATACAATCCACGATATCAACCCCAAAACAAGAAAATATTCTAATAATGGAATATACGATTGGAAACAGAATCGGCGAAGTCGCAAATTTCATGGAATATCCCTCAAGTAATTTAAAAAATAAAGCCTTGTTACTTGTTTGTCGTAGTTGCGCTAGATTCTTCCGCACTCTCTCTGCTAATTCGTCATTATCCGTTGTTACCATTCCTCCTCCCAAGGTGGTAAAACTTTTTGTAATACCAAAAGTAAAGTAAGAAACCTCGCCCAAGGAGCCCACTTTTTTACCTTTATATTCCGTCCCTAACGACTGCGCACAATCTTCCACCACTTTAATATTTTGCCTTTGCGCTATATCGAGTATTTCATCAATTTCACAGACAAATCCACAAAGATGGGTAGGGATGATTACTCTAGTTTTTTCTGTGATATTTTCTTCTATTTTTTGAATATCAATGTTAAGATTTTCTGAATTTATATCAACGAACACAGGTCTTAACCCCAATTTGACAATAGCCGCCGGAACGGCAAAATAGGTAAAAGCAGGAATAATGACTTCGTCTCCTTCTTTAAGGTTAAGACTCTTGAGGATATAATAAAGCGCCCATCTTCCCGAAGGGGCATTAACAGCGTGTTTCACGCCAAGGTATTGAGCAAATCTATCTTCAAATTGAAGTATTACCCGCCCTGCAATATCGCCTGAGAGTATTCTTAATAACACAGCATTCAATTCGCCGTAACTTATGTTCGGCCTAAAACTTGGGATCATTTTCATTTTAAGTCCATTTTTCTCAACTTTGGTATGAACATGGGTACCTGTCTCCGGTATTTTATATACTCTTCTCCGAATTTCTCGACACAGCCCTTTTCCTGGATGAATCTGTTGTAAAAAATGGACCATAAAAACAATATGGGTATAACGGCAAAAGTAAAAAACACAGATTTAGACAAACAGCCTAATCCTATTATTCCGAGAAGCTTGCCTATAACAGACGGGTGCCTGACCAAAGAATACGGGCCGGAAGTGACCAGCTTATTTGTCCCTCCCAATTGGGGGCACGGGCTGCCTTCCCCTACGATGATAAGATATGTATAGGCGCGCCATACGATGATTGCCCCTACACTTGAGAATAGAAAAAATAATATAACGGTATAAGGATTTTCCACAAAAGGCTGAAGACCAAACCGCTTATCCAGCTTGACCGAAACAAACAGTATGGATAAGACCGCGGGAATGCATACAAATATGAAAACAACCATATCCAGATAGAATTCTCTTTTAGATACTATGCGCAACATATCTCTTACGGTTATCCTTCCGTTTTGCATTCTATAACCTTCCTTTGGTTTTGCGCAGAAACTCCAGCCTCAATAAGGACAATTCGCCTATTAAAAGCCTTTTCAGTTCCGTGAGGCTATGGATATTGAAGAGGGCGTTAAAAAAAATTTTGGGGCGATAGTAAAATTTTCTATGCGCTAATTTTAAAAATCGCAGGAGTTCATCTCCAGAGAAATATTCGTCCCATAATGTGGGGATATCGCCGTGAAAGCATGGATTCTTCATGAATTGCTGCCAGAATCGGGGGTCAAGCACCCCTCTTTTTACACCCTCTCTGTAAAATGCCGTGTCAGGATAAGGTGATAGCAGGGAAAAAACGGCGAAATCAGCCGCTAAGTTTCTGGCAAAATCTATTGTTTCCAGAATATTTGATCCATCTTTTTCATGCGGACAACCGATCATGAAATACGCCACTGTTCTTATGCCCGCTCGCTTCGCTTCGGAAAAAGCGCTTCTCATTGTGTCCAAGCCCACCCTTTTATCTATGGAATCCAGCCCGCTATCGGTGCCTGTCTCTACTCCATAGTGGATTCTGACACATCCGGCTTTTTTTGCTATTTTTAAGACATCCGCATCCATATTGTCGCACCGTGCTTTGCAACCCCATTTTATTTTGATCCCTCGCTTTAAAATTTCCTCCGATAGCCGGATAACGCGGTCTTTCGTGGTATTAAATGTGTCATCGATAAGGAATACCTCTTTGAACCCTAGCTTGCCGCATAACTCGATTTCATCCACGACATTCTTTATTGAGCGAGGCCGATATCTTTTCTGCACATCGCAGAATTTGCAATCATACGGGCAGCCTCTACCGGTTATCATGGTTGTCATTGAATTACCGTGTGAAGCCGGCGTGTAATAACGTTTGATGCCGTATATATCCCTTGATGGGAAAGGAAGTTCGTCAAGATTTTTTATAAACACCGGATCGCCTATTTTTACCGTATTTTTCCTTTTGTCTTTATAGATAATACCTTCATTCCCATCAAAGCCCGTGTTATTGTCTATAGCCTCCAGCGCAGCCGCTAATGTCTTTTCTCCGTCGCCCAATATGACGGAATCTACGCATCCTAAATCCAGCAAATATCCAGATTCTTCGGGGAATGAGTAGGTATGAGGTCCGCCGAGGACTACATGAATAAGCGGATCAACGCGCTTTACGGTCTTGGCAGTTTCAACCACATCCCCCAGGCTATGGGTGAAAGTCGATATGCCTACTACGCGTGGGGAGGTTTTTTTAATAAAATAGGCCAGTTTTTCGTAATCAGCCCTATGGATCAAGCTATCGTAGATGATTACTTTATGGCGAGTATATTTTTCAATATACGCCTTAAGCTGCATTATGCCCAGGGGCGGAAATAAAAAGATCCCATCGTTAAAAAAACGCGGTATTCCCGCCCATATTCTATTTGTTTCCGGCGGCCGGACTAATACTACTTTCATTGTTCGTTTTTTGTTGAGGGCATACACCGAAAGAGACGGCTCACCCTCTTTATGCAGTTTTTCTCATGCGAAAGGGAGTAATTATACCTTAGATATTCTATGAATCTCTGCGCCAGCTTCTCCTTTTCCATACGGTATATGATAGCTTTTTCCTGGGAAAGGCTGAAATATCTTATTAAAGGTATTTTTCTTGTCGCGGAAGTAAAAAGGAACGCGACCGGCGCCCAAAGACAAAATGGTTGTGTGAAAAGCTGGGTCGAGATACCGAGAAACCTCAGCCATCTTACCTCCGTATTTATACCTTTGTCACGAAGCCGTTGTCTTATTTCATCTCTTGAGCACAGCATATTGTAAGAACGCACGGATTCAATGCCATATCGGGAAAAGAATTTATCGACTAACTTTAGGTATCCTTCCTGCTGGATAAACATCTGACCCTGGGTCCGCGGATTGCTTCCGTCTGTTGCGTAGCTCACTCTCTTATCCATGCAATAAAGTATTGTAGCGATTTCCATCGACAACCTGCAACAGAGGTCAAAGAGAAGCGGGGATCTGTATTTTAACATGTCTTTTATTATGTTTTTCCTTAAGAACGCAAAGATGTGCGCGATAGGAATAACTGTGTGCTCAAATTTATCTCTTCCGAACTTTTCCCGCAGCATAGAGAAGTGTTTGCGGGAAGCCCGCGGTCTTAAACACACGCCGTTACAGAAAGTTAAGAGGTGCACTTTGCTAAAAGTTTCGGCAAGCGTTAACGCGGCATAGGTCGTGTCCAATCCGCCCGAATACATAAGGGCTATTTCTTTATTCTTCATGATAAGACAATTTCTTACGGCAATTTTAGTATTTTTAAACCGATTTTCAGCCTCTGAGTCAAAACCCCTAAATTCCGGGGGTCGGCTATCGCCCGGAACAAAAATTTTGGCCGTATATAGAAATTGCGATACGCTACGTTAAGTAAAGATAAGAGTTCATCTCTGGTCAGCCATTCCTCCCATACGGGTGGGCGAAAGTCCTTCCGGGGGTTTACCGCAAACCCGCTCCAACAATCACTTTTAAACACCCCTTTTCTTAAACCCTCTTCGTATAAATCAGTCGAAGGATAAGGTGTCAGTATATTAAAAAGCGCGAAATCCGGGTCTATTTCCTTGGAGAAATCGACAGTCCTCAAGACGTCTTCCCTCGTCTTCTCATGAGGGCAACCTATGAGAAAATAGGCGACGGTATTTATGCCTACGCCCCTGGTCCATTTAAATACCTGTCTGGTTTGCGCTACCGTTATCCCTTTTTTTAATTTTTTTAAGCCTTCGTCACCGGATGTCTCGACCCCGAGATGGACCCTATAACAACCGGCCTCCTTTGAGCTTAAGAGAAGAGGCATGGTTATCCTGTCGATGCGCCCCCTGAAACTCCATTTCACTTTCAGGTTTCTTCTTTTTATTTCATCGCACACCCTGATTACGCGGCCGGGATCGGCGTTAAAGACATCATCGATAAAATGTATCTCATTTATCCCCAGCTTCACGCATTCTTCCATTTCATCCACAATGTTTCCGGG
>MHFD01000016.1:7204-9274 GCA_001804045.1 Omnitrophica bacterium RBG_13_46_9 | reverse complement strand
CGAGGCATTCCACCAGTTCCGTAAATGTTTTTTCACCGTCCGCAAATACGGCGGAATCGACGGAATCTATGCCGATGGACTCTTCAGGAAAGGCCTTCACATGAGGGCCGCCCATACAGACATGTATTTTTTTGTCCACTTTTTTTACTATACTGCTTACCAGCATAACATCGATTAAATTGTGAGTGTGCGCCGTAATGCCGACTATGTCGGGTCTGAAATCTTGAATATATTTTTCTATAACCCTGTAATTCATCTTTTCCGCCAGTGTGTCCAATATCTTCACATCAGAGCTTGAATTCTCCATTAAATATGAAGCGATATACATAAGCCCTAAAGGCGGAAAAATACCTTCGTTTTGCCTTACCGCCAGGGGTAACTCTAATTCGATGATATTCTCAATCGGAGGATTTATTAAGAGGACCTTCATATGTTTCGCATATTAAACCTGACACTACCCCGCACGCGACATCCGAATCCAGGCCATTTCCAAAAAGCTTCTTTTATCTTTTAAGAGGAAGCTCAATTCCGCCCAGCATGGCCTCATGCAGCCGGCGCAGTTGTCAGTCATATATTTTCGTCTGTTTTCGAATTCCACAGACTCGAACGGCTTATTGTCAGAAGGTGAAATAAAAGACTCGAATTTATGACAGATGGAGATTTTACCATTGGGATTTACGGAAAAGTAGAGCTTACCGGCGTCACACCGCCAGTTGCGGCGACCCGATTTTATGTATTGACGGGATTTCTCCAGAAATAGAGAAGAATTGAATATGCCGCTTTTGCCAGATTTTTTCATCTTTATCAGATTATCATAGCTTTCGTCTATCAACCGGTAATCGTCCGAGGTGAAAGCGAAACCGGAAGCCTCATCGCACTCAACCGGAACATAAGAGGTGTAATAGCCTTTTTTTCTGGCGAATACGCTTAACTCCGGCAGTTCGCTTATGTTAAACGGCGATACGACGGTGTTTATGAGCAAAATACCTCTCTGTTTTGGCAGGAGACTTGAGAAGAGGTCGATGCTTCTCATCACCTTCTCCCATACGCCCTCGCAATTGCAGATATGGGCTTGTTTTTTGGAATCGAGAGTGTCTAAAGATACGGAAACTTCCCTAAGGCCCGCCGCGACAAGCGCCTTTATCACGCGCTCATCGCAAAGAGTGCCGTTGGTCAATAGGCGGACCATAGCCCCTTTTTCCCTGAGTAGCTTTATGACCGAGGGCAGGTCTTTTCTCAAAAAAGGCTCTCCGCCGCCTATGCTTATGTAGATCACTCCCAAAGATTTCAAAAAGTCGAAGACCTTTCCTATTTCTTCCAGGGAAAGCTCCTCGTTCTCGTCCGCATCCTGATAGATATGGCACATCCTGCAACGCAAATTACAGCGGTGGGTAATCCCGTAATGTGCATAAATAGGCCTATTCTTGAAGATAAATGCCTTAAATAATTTTATAATATTTACCATTTGGATTTTAGCTATTTAAATTTGTTTAGAGTTTCGTATTTCGGATTTAGAGTTTATGTCTTACATGGGTATCTCCGGTTCATAGACGAGACGGTCTATATCCAACGATTCCAAATTGTCCGGCATTTCGGGATTTTCGAAAAATTGAGTATTCCCCTTAAGGAGCAGATCTACGGGCATAGCCCTGTGGCGCAATCTAAAGGTATTTTTTCGGCATTCTTTATCACAGTCCGGTATGGTCCTTAAAAAAGAATGCTTCTTTTCTGATAGCGCCGCCAGGCATATCCTGGTTGTGGTCACATAGGCAAAAGGAAAATATAGCGAGGCTTTTAATAAAGAATTTTTTCTCTCTATACCCTGAAGCAGGTTGTCTAACTCCACACGGTTTATTCCGTTGTCGATTAAAAAACCGCTAAGAGCCGGAGTATCGATATTCGATCCTTTAAAGTGCTGAATCACGGTCTGGGGAATACTGCCTTTCAGGTTTAAGATTCTAGGGCCTCTTTTCTGTTTGGTAAGAAGCCTGCCTAAAACAAAATTTAGACAATTGAATTCATTCCGTAACACTCTAAAGATACCCCAGTCGTTGATTACCATCTCTGAGC
>MHFD01000016.1:3845-7169 GCA_001804045.1 Omnitrophica bacterium RBG_13_46_9 | reverse complement strand
CGAATGCTATCTATGCCTTTATTGGTCACATAGGGGGTGACGAAGCTGAATCCCATGTTATTTTGCACGGTGTAATTTGCGACTATTTTTGTGTCTTCCAGAGTCGGAATAAGGCGCTCGCAGAATTCGTTGCCAAAATAGAGCCGCGTATATTTCAAATCAGCAAACTTTAAATTATCTATCTTCGATATGAATATTGCCTGTTCCATCCGTGTTCTTACATTCCGTCGGGATAGTAGCAAAGACTCTTGCAGTCCAGCCCGTATGTCCGCCTAAAGACATTTTTGACATATTTATAAAACTCTTTTTTCCCGGGTGCATTGTTTTCCATATGCCGCAGCACTGTTCTTAGGAATATAATATCGCTGATTTTCTTTGACGTGGAATAGTTTCTTCCCACTATCTTTACCCCATATACGCCCGCGTCCTTAAGTTCAGCCAGTCTGCATGCCCCGCAGGTGTCTATGCCCGAAAGCAGGGTAAAACCCGAAGAGATGTTCCTTAAGATATGCTGTTTTTTTTCTTTATCCAGGTCCGCAGGGTCAGAATCCATGGTTATTTTATAATTTAATAGACAGGCGCTATCGATCCCGAAGACATCGCTCTTTATCCTCACGGCCAATTTTGAAGGCATGCGCCTTACCACATTTAAAAAATAACGGTCAAAGTTCAGCCTTTTGGGCAGGTTCCACATTCTGGGATGGAGAATCTCATTTACGCCGTGTTGAAATGTGCAGAACCCGTCGATATTTTTGCAACCGCTGTTTAAAATAAAAACCTCGAATTTTAGAGACGGGCAACTCCTTACTATTTTTTCCATCTCCCGTATCCGTAAATGGCGGGGTAGGATTATCCGGGATGCCCCCAGTTCCTCGTAGAATTTAGCGGTTTCGGAATTGAAGGTTGTGCCGCCGGTGCTTATATGGATATCCAGACCCGTCTTTCTATTTTTTAGGTTCAATAAAAGCCCTAAATCCGCGACAATCAGGGCGTCCACGCCGATATTTTTAGATTGCTCAATCTGGTCAAATACCTGCTGGTATTGCTCTTCGGTATATAAGGCATTCAGAGCCAGATATACCGGCACTTTTTCGGCATGAGCCGTGTCAACAATTTTTTTAAGCCCATAGAAGCTCTCAAGGTTCGCCGCTTTCCATTCACGCCTGTTACTGGAGGCGACATTTGTGTATTTCCCGCGCCAGTCGGCAGGGAGCACACCGCAGTATATCTCATCCGCCCCGGCCCGAATTATGTCTTCCGCTTCTTTCGGATTATTTATAGGCGCAAGGATCTTCATTTTAATCCACCCATCATCGTTGATTCTCTCGCTCTCCAGCCATCAACCTGTCCCTTAACACATTATCTATGGCCCCGGTGTCCTGGATGCCTAGTTCGGCCGAAATGGCGCCCTTGCCGCAGTTCTTTGCGATTTCATAGTCGAGTGAGTAAGCGTCGCAGGCCGAAATAAAACCTAATAAAATGCTTCTTCCGGGCAGACGGGAAAGGTTAAATCCCCGCATAAAGGGCAGGCCGTACGACAAAAATTCCCTGAGCCAAAAAAGACCTTTAGAATTTATCGACCGAAGAGCCAGGAAAGAGAGAAGATACGGCAAGGCCAGCTTGCTATTTTTCAGTTTTAACTTTTTGAACTTTTCCAATTTTGTCTGAATGCCCTCCAAATCAAGGATCTCGTCTATAGGGGTATAGTCATTTTTATTTCTGGCTACCATAAAGTGCTGAATATAAAAACACTTACGGATGGAGAAGGCCGCGAGAAGCGCGAAATAGAGCTTTTGGAAGTTAAACACATTTTGCCTGGATATCTTTCCATGCGTATCTTTTTCGAGTATATCTATCAATTCATCGGGCATTATGCATCCCTCTATGGGCAGCTCTTTTGCCTTTCCCAGGAACCGGCAGCCCAAAAAGAAAATTTCTTTCACAAAACGGCACTTCACCCCGAAATGCAATATCCTTGCCATCTCTTTTTCGTTCAGGTCCCTCACGATTGTGGCCACGAGGTCCGTAGCGATATCAAGCCGTTCCAGATTATTTAAAACTTTTTGTTTTATATCCAATAACTTTTTGCCCCTTATCTTTTCATAAACGTAATCATCGAAACCGTCGAACTGCAGATGGACTTCGTGTAAACCGGCTTTCTTCAGGTTTTTCAGATAACCGTAGTCGGCTATCCTTATGCCGTTAGTATGTAATGCGGCTATATTTCCTGAATCCTTAATCGATTTTATTATTTTCGGTAAATCATCTCTCATGGCCGGCTCCGCTCCCATGAGGTCGATCTTGTAACCCCGCTTATCCTTCAGAAACTCTTTCAGGTTTTCCAGAGGATAATCTTCGGTCTCGCGCAGGTTAGCGTCCGCCAGGCATATAGGGCAGTCAAGCT
The DNA here is from genome assembly GCA_001804045.1 of Omnitrophica bacterium RBG_13_46_9. Lineage (GTDB taxonomy): Bacteria > Omnitrophota > Gorgyraeia > JABMRN01 > RBG-13-46-9 > RBG-13-46-9. The sequence continues at coordinate 4,765 of MHFD01000016.1, read as the reverse complement.
CACACCTGTTTGTAAGATGCACGATATAATCGTGTTGAGAGAGGCTTTTTCGCATAAGAGGAAAATAAAAGTCATTCAACCCTTTATAGTACTGTGGGTGGCGCGAAAGAAGCAAGCTGAAGGCGCCGTGGGCGCCGCACCTCTTATCCATGTATACATTGTTTTCTCTTTCGACAATAAGGGCTTCGATCTTTGCCAGACACGCCGGGCAAACGCTCTGTGTCTTTCTTATTACTGTTTTATCCTCTTGCATAGTCGCTTCTTAGTTTTTCTTATTGATTTTAGCCATTCGATAATGGTGTCGATATCCAATGAATAAAGGTAATTATATTCCGTGAAGCAGGAAGCCAGACATGCGTTGCACGAATCCCGGCTGAGTCTTTCAAAAGCTTCTCTAAAACCGACATCCAGAAAGTTTAAAGACCGGACCTTCTCTATCAACAGGGAACACGGATAGACGGAACCGTCCGTATCGACGTTGCAATAAAGCTCTCCCGCCAAACATGCCGGGGTATTTACCCCGGTAGAATAAGCGGTAATGTTATAGTCAGGCCAGTCTAGGATATGACGCAGATAGTTTGAGCTGGAAGCGATAGGAGCGTTCCTTTTCTTTTCATCGATAAGTTTCTCAATCACTTTTCTACAAGACTGAGGTTGAGGCAAAAGGGCTTCTTGATTTCGGGCTAACCGATCATTGTGGTGCAATAGTTGAAAAGTGGCTAAAAAACCGTATTCCCGCGCCTTATCGAGTATAAAATCGATCGAATCCAGGTTATTTTTTGTTAAGACAGTTATTGTCCAGGTCGGTATCTTCCCGGATACCGCCTCGATAGCCGCCATCACTTTCTGAAAACTGCCCGGCTCCTTGTTTAGATCATGTGCTTTTTCCGGCCCATCCAAAGCCAGGATTATATGATCGA
>MHFD01000016.1:3560-3792 GCA_001804045.1 Omnitrophica bacterium RBG_13_46_9 | reverse complement strand
GTAACAAATAATCCTTTATTCTTGGCGTAATCGATAATCCGGCCGATATCGTCTCTAATTAATGGTTCCCCGCCCCATAGACCCAATCGCTGGCATCCCATGCGGCTGATTTGGTCTATCAAACTGAGAATCTCACCGGTTTCCAGCTCTCTCTGTCTTCTAGCCGGGATGTCACAATAACTGCATCGGGAAGGGCACCTGTTAGTTACCGAAAGCATCACATTCAGAGGCG
>MHFD01000016.1:1086-3531 GCA_001804045.1 Omnitrophica bacterium RBG_13_46_9 | reverse complement strand
GCATAAGAACCCATTTTGAATATATTCATCATGTTCATAGGTATAGCCGATTTTTATTGTCGCGGGATCTAGCGCGTCCCAGTTCAAAAGCGGTGAGATTTAAATCTCTCGTTTTGGGCGGGACTTCTTTCGCGATTATCCTTGACCAACATTCTTTTTTAACCGGAAAATGATCGGATAGAACACCTAGCATAAACATATTAACAGCCTTTATATTTTTTAAGCCGTTTGCCATCTCATTGCGGGATATCTCCAATACCCTTTTGTGTTTTTTCTTTATTCTGTTTTTCAGATCGCCGGCAAACCCATTTTTCCCGGTTGTATCGATCTCTGATAGTATCCTTCTGTCAAAAAGTATTATTAAGCCGTTTTTTTTAATGTAATTCAGCGCTCGGCTTGTCTCTAATAGCTCCATGCCGATCAAAATATCCGCCTGTTTTTCGGATATAACCGGGGAATAGATCTTTTTTCCTATTCGGATATGGCTTATGACCGGACCTCCTCTCTGGGCCATCCCATGGGCGCAAGATGATTTTACGTCATATCCAGACGTCACAAAGACGGCTGTTATGATTTCGCTTGCCAGAAGTATGCCTTGTCCTCCCACGCCGCAGATCAATATGTTAATATTACTGTTTTTCAACACGTTTTACCTTAATGGCGCCGGCCGGGCAGATTCGCCGACATAAAAAACATCCTGTGCACAACACGGTATCTATATAAGGCCTGCCGCCTTTTGTGAGTATAGCCGAACAGCCTAACTTTAAACATGCCCTGCAGCTTACGCAGAGGGCGGGAAGGATATGCAGGGGAACGGTTCTTTTTCTTTTGGAAATTAAAAGGCAAGGGTTTTTGGCTATTATAACCGAAGGCCGGCTATCCGCAATCGCTTCTTTTAATATCTTTTCAGTTTCGCTTAAATTATAACAATCTATTGTCCGGACTCTTTTTATGCCCAGACCTTTTGCCAGACGTGTATAATCGATTTTAGCGGTCTTCTCTTCTTTTAGAGTTACGCCTGTTCCGGGGTGATTTTGGCCACCTGTCATAGCCGTGGTTTTGTTGTCCAGGATGATTATCGTGCCGGAGCATTTATTGTATACTACATCTATCAACGGTGTTATGCCGGAATGGATAAAGGTGGAGTCGCCGATAACAGCCACTATCTTCTTTTTCGAAGCGCCTTTTAACGCTTTTTTAAGCCCCGATGCTATCCCGATACTTGAGCCCATGCTGATACAGGTGTCTATTGAGGAAATGGGATGTAGCGCCCCCAACGCATAACATCCTATGTCTCCTATAGCGGTTACATTCAATTTTTTTAACACATAAAACAGTCCCAGGTATGAACAGCCCGCGCATAGTAAAGGCAGCCTTGCCGGCACCCGCTTGTAGTCTGAAATCGCACTTTTTGAATTTTTATTAAGTAATCCGTTTTTGACCAAATCCGGATTAAGCTCTCCCACAGAGGGGAATAATTCCTTGCCTTTTACCCTGATTCCCATCGCCCTTATCTGTTCTTCCAAGAACGGATCCGATTCTTCCACGATATATAAAAATGGAAAATTCCCCGCAAATCTTCTTATCAAATATTCCGGTAACGGATAGGTCATCCCCAGCTTAAGGAAAGATGCATCCGGGCAGGCCTCTTTTGCGTATTGATAACTGATTCCGCTTGTTACAATACCGATATTCTTTTTGCCCCATTCTATCTTATTGCATGGAACGTTCTCGGTAAAATTCTTAAGTCGTGCCAACCTTTTTTCCACAAAAAGCCGTCTTTTTTTGGCATTGGCGGGGATCATGACGTATTTAGCGGCATTTCGTGTGTATGACCTCTTAGGGGAAAGCGCGTTACGCTTACGGCTTATTTCAACGACGCTCCTGGAGTGAGCTATCCTGGCGGTAACCTTTATCAATACCGGTGTGTCGAACATTTCGCTTATACGCAGAGCGAGCCGAACGGAATCCTTTGCTTCTTGGCTATCGCTTGGTTCCAGCAACGGAATCTTGGCAAATTTAGCGTAGTTCCGGTTGTCCTGTTCATTCTGCGAACTGTGCATGCCGGGGTCATCGGCCGTGACCACAACCAAACCGGCATTGACGCCCGTGTAGGAGACGGTCATAAGCGTGTCGGATGCCACATTTAACCCTACGTGTTTCATCGCGACCAAAGACCGCATCCCGCCAAGAGAGGCGCCTAAGGCGGTATCTATAGCGACCTTTTCGTTCGGTGACCATTGGGCATGGATATCGGCAAACTTGGCGATTTCTTCTAAAATCTCGGTGCCGGGCGTCCCCGGATAGCCGGCGGCGAATAAGACCCCGCTTTCGAACGCGCCTCTTGCGATTGCTTCGTTACCGGATAACGCTACTTCCATTATATTTTTTCCTCAACGATATTCTTGACTACCTCAAGGCCGTTTTCGATGGAATTATCCATGT
>MHFD01000016.1:0-865 GCA_001804045.1 Omnitrophica bacterium RBG_13_46_9 | reverse complement strand
GACAATAAGGGAAAGATACGCAAGCCCGTTATGCGGCAATCCCAATAGATCGCAGATTACATCCAACGAGCCTGTCCATATGAGCCTTTCCGGCCTGATCCGTGTCCCGTTGAGACGGATTTCATCTATTTTGCCGGAGGAGGACTTTATATCTGTTATAACAGCATCCGCCCAGATTTCACCCCCGCATTCCTTTACGCCTTTGGCCAATCTTTTACAGAATAGGCCTATGCCCTCGGTGGGATAGATGAATTCCGTCTGTGGAGGCTTATACATGAGAAATAATTTTAAAATATCCACCAAGTTCCGCGAGGAAATACGCTCGTCGATTATGGTTCTTTTCATGCCTTCCTTGGCCCATTCGCAGTGGACATCCCTGGGGGAGAGGCCTAAAAATTTTTCGGTATAATTTTTAAAAAACACATTATAAAGAGAAGGTCCGTAGTTCCTTAAGACATAATCTTCAAAAGAGTCCAGACGTTTTTTATCATTTTTGACGCTCATCAGCAAAAGATCCAGGCCCGATTTAAGCGTCATTTGTAACGGAAGGTTGAACAAGGCGGCAGGCCGCAGGGGCCAATGATAGTATTTTCCCAAAAAATAAACCTCGCTGTGCCTGGACATTATTGTGTAGTCATTTTTGAGTATATCAAGGATAAAATCGGTGATTTTCGGTTTTTGGGTAAAAAACCGGTGCGGGCCGATGTCAAAAGAAAAATCCCCATAGCAGAAGGTCTTTGCCAAACCCCCTATCCTGGCATCTTTTTCGATAAGGATGACCTTGTAGCCCCTTCTGGATAAGCCATGGGCGACAACGCAGCCGGAAATACCCGCGCCTACAATTACTATAGGATTCATTGGGCCT